>JARFQZ010000242.1 GCA_029287515.1 Lysobacterales bacterium | reverse complement strand
TGCCGTCAAAAAATCAGCCGCAGCCTTCGAAGCCTTCGGAATCCATTTTTGCTTCGTAAGGTCCCGCAACATCGCTGCCCGGGGTCAGTCCGGCTTTGACGCTGTCCCAGTCATCCGGCTGTATCTGGACCATCCAGGCGGAATAGGGATCTTCGTTGGCCATGCTGGGATTGCTGAGCATGGCTTCATTGACTCCGATCACCTCGCCGCCGGCTGCCGACTTGGCAGGGCCTACCCACTTGCCGGATTCAACCGTTGCGCAGGAGCGGCCGGCACGGACCTTGCGACCGATTTTCTTCGGTGTGAACGCCACCAGTTGGCCGGCCATGGCCGTCGCAATGGTGGTCATGCCGATCCTGACTGTGCCGTCGCCCACCTCCGTAAACCACGTGTGGTTTTCAACGTCGTACAACAAATCGTCCGGAAGATTGCATCCTCGTACTGTTGGCATAGTCAGGGTCTCCTTGATTGGTCAGTCTTACTTTCTAATGGGCATTGTCCTTCACGTCAACCGTTTCCCGCAGAGGTTTTGACGCACAGCAGAAAACACCCAGTTGTTCGGTTTCCATCTTGCCGCTGACGAACAGGAACAGGTGGTTGGCCACCAGGGCCATCATGCGGGCATATTGTTCCGCCTGCTCGTCAGGCGTTGGCAAGGTCAGTAAATTGAAATGATAGACCAGTTCCCTGCAGGTTTCGCGGCAGGCATTGAAACTCGGATCCTTGTCGGCCCCCTGGCGGTGCAGGGCGAGCAGGCGAAACCCTTCCCTGAGGTCTTCGGTAGGCTCTTTTCCTTTCGCGATGACCCATTGCTCCAGCGTGTGCTCCCCCAGGGCGAGCAGTTCCGGGGCATCATCGGGAACAGCCGGCTTGGCGATCAGCTCGTCGAGCCGATGGCCGATGTCGCTGAGCTCCATCAGGCCAGGCCTTTCTTTTTCACGAAGTCGAATGAATCCGAGACGTTCTCGTGCAGGCCTACTTTCTTCGGTTTCAGGCCGAGCGCCATGCCCAGCAACTGTGTGAAATAGATAATTTTCACATTGGTCTTGATGCCCAGTGTTTTCTCGGCCCGGATCTGATGCATTTCCAGGCCGCTGTGACAGGTCGGACACTCCGTGGCAATCACCTCGGCGCCTGCAGCCTCGGCCGCCCGCAGGATGTTGGTGACCAGTTTGGTCGAAGTGTCGCTATCGGACAGGGTATGTGCGCCGCCACAGCAGGCGGTTTTCAGCGGAAATTCGACATTGTCCGCACCGGCCGCTTCCAGCAGGTCATCCATGAAGTGCGGCTTTGAGGTGGATTCGCTGCCGGGCCCTGCGTCCTTCTCGGGGAAGATATGGCGCGGCCGCGTGTACATGCAACCGTAGTAATTGGCAATCTTGATACCCTCGAGCGAATTTTTAACGCGCTCTTTGAGGCCTTCCTCACCGATGCTGTCTTTGACCCAGTCCAGCGCGTGGATGGTTTCCACCTGGCCCGCCTGGTAAGTATCGTGACCCGCCTTCTTTGACAGGCGGTCGACAACTTCCCGTGACTTTTCGTCGTTTTCGAGGTCGTACTCGGCCTTTTTCAGGTTGTGATAGCAGCCGTTGCACGGCGCCATGACCACATCCATGTTCATCTTGTTGGCGGCGGTAGACATGACTCTTGATGAGAGGTAAGTCTGGATTTTAGGGTCAATGTTCTTGACCTCCATTGCCCCGCAGCAGTTCCAATTGTCTACTTCCTTCAGCTTCAGGCCCAGCTTTTCGCCTAGCGCCTTGGTTGAACGGTTGTAAGCGTGGCCGCTACCTTCCAGCGCACAGCCAGGATAGTAGGCGACCTCCTTGTACTTCTGTTGCTTGTCGGACTTTTTCATAATTCGTTCTCGGCAGCCTTGACCAGGTCATCGAGACCCAGCACTTTGCGATGATGTTGTTCCTGCTCAGCCACATATTCCTTGATGGCATCGCGAGCGCCGGACCAGCCACTGGTCCTGGGCGTGATGAAATTCGCCAACCCCATCCGGGTCAGCATTCCGATGGGCAGGTTGCGCAGCAGGCGCTTGACCATTTCTTCCAGCCATGGCTGGCGTAGCGCCTGGCCGGTCTGCTTGAAGAAACGCCTGATGGTTCTGCCGTCTTCGATCTTGCCGGTTTCGATGACCTGCTCGCTGAAAATCTCGTCGAAGATGGTTGAATGGGACTTGGGCGTGTGCCCTTTCAGTTCCAGCCAGTGCGCAGTGGCCTTCATGACGCCTTCGGGCACCACGTCGCGCGGGCAGGCGTAAGTGCACTTGTTGCACGACACGCATTGCCAGATGATGTCCTTGTCACGCAGCAACTCGGATTCCATACCCATGCGGATCAGGTAGATCCAGTAACGGGGATTAAAATCGGCATCGAGCGCGTTCACTGTGCACGAGTTGGTGCAGGAACCGCACTGCCAGCAGCGGTGAATGAACTCACCTCCAGGAAGTGCAGCGATTTCCTCTTCCAGCGCTTCGTTGTAGTCGGTGACTACCCTGCTCTCGATAAAAGTACTCCAGTGACCGGAAACATCGATGCCTTCGACTTCGATATTTTCCTGCACCTTGAGGTTCTCGGGGCGGATCAGGGATTTTTCATGAATGGGCATTGTTCAATCCAGCAAGTTCTTGTCGTCAATCACGAAAGCCTCTCCAGTGATGGCTTTCAAACGTGTGCGGCCGCTGCCGGCATTGACGCCGTCCAGTCCCAGCAGCCTGCGGGTATGTTCCATGGGATCGCCGGGCGCTGAAAAGTCGGCCCGGAGATAGACGCCGCCCTGGGCAGCAATATAGTCCGCGTAAATCTTGGCGCAGAGCAGGTCCACGTACCAGATGACGTCGCGGAATACGCCATTATCGCTCAGGAACTGGCTCAGCTCTTCGCGCAGCATCAGGTAGGTCGCGTAACCGTCGCCCACTCCGATCGTGATGTTGTCCACTTCCTCGTCGAACCAGATTTCCCGGATGACCCCGGTATTGGCCTTGCGGTCCCAGACCCAGCGAAGCATCAGCGGATAACGCTCGGGATCCACGTTGTGCAGGATTTCCGCGGCCAGGTCGCGCACCCAGCGGTGCTTCGAATCCTGGGGAAAGCGGGCACAAAACGCGGCAATCCGCTGGTCCGTTGTGGAAGTGTCTTTCACACCGTCGAGCAGTTCCACAATCGCCGCCACGAGCTCATCCCAGGACGGTTGCTCAAGGTATGGACCGATCCGGCGCCGGACACTGGCCATGAAAGCGCACAGGCCCTTGAACGTCTCCAGCGGCAAATCCCCCGGATGCCCCTGGCCAAGCGCCTGCTGGAACATCCGGCTCTTCAGCTTCAGTGCATCTGTCCAGTACTCGATTCCGCCCTGCTCCTCGGTGCCCTGCACCACGGTTTCTAAAGCGTGTTTCAGCAAGGGGCCGCTCAGATCCAGCCGGGGCCGTTCGATCTCGGCCGGCTGGCTGGGTTGAAGCGAGCGGAACAGGGATGCCATCGTTTAACTGACCAGGCGGGCGGCAAGCTGCCGCTGCTCGAGTACGGCCATGGCAGCGGCTTTACCCTGGGCGATGGAATCATCGATCGTTTCCGGCCCGGTCGCGCTGCCGGCCACGAACACACCGCTCTTGTTCGTCAGGCCCGATGCGCTGTAGGTGTTGGCCTTGTCCAGGTAGCCATGCGGCTCCAGATCGACGCCGAACACTTCCGACAGGCCCGGATTGTCGACATTGGGATCCATGCCGATCGCGTGGACGACCATGTCGAACGGAATCGTGATTGGGCGCTTCACCAGGGTATCCTCGCCCTTTACGATCAGCTTTTCACCGTCCGAAGTCACCTCGGCAATACGCGCCTTGATGTACTTGACCTTGAATTCTTCCTGGCTCTTCCAGTAATACTTGGTTTCATAGAGGCCAAAAGTACGGATGTCCATATAATAAATATAGACATGGCAGTCCGGCAGTTCCTCGCGGATTTCCATGGCCATGTTGGCTGAAACCGTGCAGCAGATCTTGGAGCACCATTCCCGGCCAATCTGCCGGTCGCGAGAGCCCACGCAAAGCAGAATGGCGACGCGGTTCGGCTTGCGTCCGTCGGACGGACAGCGAACCCCGTTACCCGAGGAAATCATCTGCTCGACCTGGGAGGTGGTGACAACATCCGGGTAAGTGCCGAAACCCCACTCCGGCTTGTTTGCCGAATCGAAGTGGGTGAATCCCGTGCACAGGATCGCCGCGGAAACCTCCACGGATTCCCCGTTGGACAGGCCTGCGGTGAAATTGCCCGCCTCGCCGGTAAACGACGTCACCGTGGTTTCGGTTTTGGCCTCGACCAACTCGTGCCCCGCGGCGCGGTCAACCATGCCGCCGATGGCGTCTTTGGCCCATTCACCGGAAGGTACCAGCTTGGCATAGCCCTCGAGGATTGGCGCACCGCCCAATCGATCTTCTTTTTCAACCAGGACGCAGGCCTGCCCAAAGGTGGCCAGTGAGTGTGCAGCGGCCAGACCAGCCGGTCCGCCCCCTACGATCAGGATTGGTTTTGACATGATATTCAGCTCTGTTCTGTGTTGGCGATTTGTTTAACCGGTTCATACCCGGGCCCGGAGGTAATGGCCAGGCGCGGATCGTAGAGGCTGTCGTAATTACCGGCCTCGACTTGTTTCAGGTAGGCCTCAAATTCCGCTTTCTTGGCCTGCCAGTCAATGCCCATTTTTTCCATCAACGACTCGGTAGCCGATGCATGCCAGTGGGATTGAACGATCTTGTAAGGATGTGCGCCGCATGCCAGCGCGGCAAACTGGACGTCGGCGATCACCGGCAGGCTGTAATCCTTGCCCGCCGCCTTGCCGATCCACTGGTTCTTATCCAGCGTGGTGATGCAACCCGTGTCGTGGCCTATCATCACATCCGCCTGGGCCTCCTCGACCGCGACCTTGATCTTACGGTCAAGAGCGAAGGAACGCGTGAATTCCCGTTCCGAAATAATATGCCGGAATCCGAATCCACAGCAGTCATACCAGGTGGAGTAATCGATGACCTGCGATCCAAGCGCCTCCATGATGCCGGTTGAAACCGCCACCCGGTTGCCGCCGAGGATGTTATCGTCGTAAATCGCGTCCTGGGGCACCATCTTGTACACGTGGCATGCCGGGTGAATGGTCGAGCGGATGTTGCTGACGTCGATGGTCTGGCGTTGCGCGATATCATCGCGCATCATGTGCACCCATTCGGAATAGTGCACAATTTCTTCTGGAATCAGCAGCTTGCCATCAACCAGGCGCCCCAGCTTCCCGAGAATTTTCTTCACTTTCTCGCGCAGTTCGGCAGAGTGCAGCAG
>JARFQZ010000211.1 GCA_029287515.1 Lysobacterales bacterium | reverse complement strand
GGGAAAATCCAGCCCTGCAATGTCCAGGTGGGACACTGAGAATCCACAGATACCGGCCTTTGGACGCGCGCCCCGGCCGGTAGCAGCCTCGTCCCGGATTTCCCCGCCGGAACCAGTCGCTGCGCCCGGGAAAGGTGAAATAGCGGTCGGGTGGTTATGTGTCTCCACTTTTATCTGGAACGGGAGGCTTTCGGCATGCCATGAATAGACACCGGATTCGGGGTCTGTGAAAAACCTCCGGCCCTCCGGCCCGGCAATCACCGCAGAATTATCATGGTAGGCAGAAAGCACCCCGTCGGGCGACCTGGCGTGTGTGTTTCGAATCATACCGAACAGTGTCTGATCGGATGCCTCGCCGTCGACGGTCCAGTCGGCATTAAAAATCTTGTGCCTGCAATGCTCCGAATTGGCCTGGGCAAACATCATCAGTTCTGCATCGGTCGGATCCCGCCCGATCGTGGTGAATGCCTCGACCAGGTAATCGATTTCATCTTCCGACACCGCCAGTCCAAGGGCCTGGTCGGCTTTTCTCAGCGCCTGCGCGCCTTCAGCGGATACCGGCACGGATGCCAGCGGACGGGGCGGATTATGCTGAAAAATGGCATGCGCCCCGGCCAATGAATCCAGCACCGACTGGGTCATGCGGTCATGCAGTAACCGGCTGGCCTCAGCACGTAAATCGTTTGACAGGCCGCCCAGGTTATAAGCGACTCCGCGTTCGATCCGCATGACGGAATCGAGACCGCAATGCCAGGCAATATCGGTCGCCTTGGTCGACCAGGGGGACTGTGTGCCCAGGCGCGGCACCACCAGCACCAGACCGTCTTCATCCAGCCGGTCCGCCGCCTCTGCATGCAACAAGTCCTGCAAGGCGCCGATGTCGGCTTCTTTCAGCGGCGCTTCAGATTCGACCAGGTAGACGAAACGAGCCTCCAGAGCGATGTCGGCTTTGACTGATTTCCCGATCAGCTGGATGAGCTTACGCTTGCGAAAGTCGGAAAGGGCGGGTCCCCCCGGAAGGCAGGTGAACTCGGACAAAACAGTACTCCCGGATCATGGCAATCAGCCGGCGTGAGCGCCGGCTTTCTGGGGAAACAGTTTAACCTAATTAAAGGTCTTGCTGAGTGTTTTACTTATTCGGTCGTGGTACTGACTGCGGCCATCTTGTCCAGGCGTTCACGCAGCTGTTCCGGCGGAACGTACCCCGGGATAAGCGTTCCATCAGCGGTCAGCAAGGCGGGCGTGCCCGTGACACCGAGCGCCTGTCCAAGCTGGTACTGCTCAGCAATGGGATTGTCGCACTGCGCGGGATCGGGATCGCTTCCCAGCTTGGCAGCCGTCATCGCTTCCTGCTGATTGTCAGCACACCAGACAGAGACAGCCTTCTCGTAGGATTTGGACCCGATGCCGGCCCTGGGAAAGGCCATGTAACGGACAGAAATGCCGTTTTCATTGTATTCTTCCATCTGCGCGTGCAGCTTGCGGCAATAGCCACAATCGATATCGGTGAAAACCATTAATTCGTAATCCGGGTTTTCCGGCGCAAATGCGATCTGCTTGGTGGTATCGACACCGGCTATGAGTTCACGGCGCACTTCCGATTTTGCCGATTCGGTCAGGTCTTCCCGCGTCTCCATATTCACGACCCTGCCCTGGATCAAAAACTTGCCGTCGGCGGTCGCATACACGATGTCGCCATTGATCTGGACCATCAGGATCCCTTCGATGGGCGTTTCAGAAATGGCAATTGACTGGGCGTTCGGCGCCAGGCTTCTGATCCGCTCCTCCACCACCGTGAACTCATCCTGGGCGACTGCATTCACTGATATGGCGAGCAGTGAGCCTATGATTATTGTGTTGATGTGCCTCATAACGAACCTCTTGTTTAATGTGCATCGATACTGACCACAGTTTTTCGCAATCGTTCATCCTCTCGGATGATGCTCGCTATGAATCTGCTTCAGCCCCTCGCGTGCGATGTGAGTATATATCTGTGTGGTTGAAAGATCACTATGTCCCAATAACAACTGCACTACCCGCAGGTCAGCGCCGTGATTCAGCAAATGCGTCGCAAATGAATGCCGAAGCATGTGCGGTGAAACTTTCTGACTGACGCCTGCCAGGACAGCGTACTTCCGGATGGCGTACCAGAAGGCCTGGCGTGTCATCCCGGATTTGCGGTTGGTCACGAAAACCTGGGGGCAATCCGCCCCTCGAAGCAACTCCGGCCGCGACTCTTCGAGATAGCGTTGCAGCCATGACAAGGCTTCCTCCCCCAGCGGGACGAGCCGCTCTTTTCCGCCCTTGCCCATGACGCGCACGATTCCCTGGCTGATCCCGACGTTCACCGCTTCGAGAGAAATCAGCTCACTCACCCTCAGCCCCGTTGCGTACATCAGTTCAAGCATGGTGCGGTCACGCAGGCCAAGAGGAGACTCTGCATCAGGCGCTTCCAAAAGTGCCTCGACCTGCTTTTCATTGAGTGCCTTGGGCAACCCCCTGCCCATTTTCGGACTCTCTATCAGCGCGGAGGGATCCTTCACAATCCGTCCTTCGCGCATCAGCCACTGGTAAAATTGCCGGAACCCGGAAAGATAGCGCGAGAGCGAACGGGGGCTACGGCCAGCCTGGACCTGCGTAGCCAGGAAATTCAGGAGGTCCTCCCGGTTCGCGGCCTGCAGGCTGATGTTGTTTTTTGCCAGGTGCCGGGCGAGTAAGGTCAGGTCGTAACGGTAACTCTTGAGCGTATTCTCGCTAAGCCCGCGTTCGGCCCATGCCGCATCCAGAAAAGATTCCAAAAGTGATTCCCAGGTTTCCATGAATCAGGACGCCCTGCGGCGCCGTTCCTCCTCCAGGTGATTGATCCACTGGCGGGCCGCTTCACGGGTTTTATCGTATTGGGAGGCCCTGGCCCAGTCCGAGCCTGCTTTTTCGAAATTGCCCAGATTGAACTGGGTTATGCCTCTCAGCAGATAGACCTCCGCGGTTTGACGCTCATCCAGTCCGCCTTTCTGGAGTGCGCGGTCCAGTGACCCGAGCGCATCGGGCCAGCGTTCCATGTCGACCAGGATGTATCCACGCCTCAAGTCGATATCCCCGTCATCGGCCGCCTTGCCCGCCCGCTCGTATGCCAGCAGGGATTTTTCAAGCTCTTCAGCGGCGTACCAGGATTCGGCCACTACGGTCCAATGGGCCTTGCTTGCTTCAACGACGCCTGATTCTATTCCCGCCTGCAGCACATCCGCGGCCTTGTAGGGAACCTGCGAATGACTGTACAGGCTTGACAGGTAAAGCAGATCGGCCTGCTGGTCGAGCAACCCGTTGCGATAAGCAAGCGCCTGGACAGCCAGGGCCCGGTCGTCCTGCTCGAGCCGAAAACAGATCCGGGACAATTGCGTCCAGTAATTTTTACGACCCGGCCACCTGGCAATCATGATCTCCAGCGTATCTGTTGCCCGGGGAAACTGCTCGAGTTCATAGTGCGCGGCCAGCTTGAGTTGATACCAGGGTTCTTTCGGATCCCCGTCCATGGAAATCGCCCTGTCGATGGCCTGCAACGCCCCGGTATAATCCTGCTTCCGGGCGTAAATGGAAGCCTGCAGAACAAAGGCGGCAGAGGTGACCTCTTCCGGCGGAGACTTGCAGAACCACAGGTCCAGCTTTTCCAATGCTTCGTCGTAACGGTTCTGCATGAAGTATAGCTGCGCGATCTGGTACATCAGGGTGAAATGAGCCTGGTCCGGCAGGATATCCAGTTCGACGGCTTTTTCGAAGTATCCCAGTGACTCCGTGTAATTGCCACGGGACCATTCCACCTGGGCCAGCGCCTGGTTGAGTATGGCCTGCAGATAGACGTCCCGCCCGGCCCGGCCCAGCATTTTGAGCAAGTCATCGCGGGCCTCGTCATATTCTTCCGCGGACACCTTTTCATAAATGACATTCAGCTGTTTCCAGGCCAGTTCATCCAGCGCCCTGGCGCCAACATCACGCTGCATACCGCAGGCATCCGCCTGCGCCGGGCACGCTCCGGCGAACGCCAACAGGAAAATCGCCAGCAACGGAATAATCCTCCTGGTCAGAATTAATTTGCCAGGCATTGATTTCACCTCACGATTCATCCAGCGTAAAGTCGATCACCTGTGTAGCCCTGCGCTCCACGGCAATGCCGTCCACCACGCGTGGTTTGAATTTCCATTTCAGAATGGCCCTGATGGCCTCACGGTTGAAGACCCTTGGCGGCCTGGCGTCAACCACCCTCGGATCTTTCACTGTGCCGGCTTCCGTGATGGTGAATTCAACCTTTACCCAACCCTGCGTACCCGCAATCGCTGCTTCTCTCGGATACATCGGCCGGATCACGACCACGGGGATAACATCGCCTTCAGCGCCCTGGTCCACCTGTTGAAAATTCCCGATGAACATACCCGAACCCCCAACCAGCGGCACGTCCAGGTCAGGGACATCCATCTGCGGCGTTTTCTGAACTTGCAGGTCCACTTTCGAAATCTGCATCCTGGGCGGCGGGGGCGGCTCTTCAGGGGGTGGTGGCTTTTTTGGTTTGCGGCGGCTCCTGGTCATGATCTCGTCAGGGATTTCCACCGGGCCGAAGCGAATGCCGGAGATGGCTTCCAGATCAGGGCGCTGGTCACTGCCTGACGAGATCAGCGCGTACATGAGCAAGAACAGTCCAAAGGTGACACCGCCGGCTACCAGTGCTGCTACCAGGATACGCAGGCCTTTCATGCGACCTATTCGCCCGGTTTCTCAGCGGAAATAGCCACACCCTCGACACCGGCCAGTTTGACCTGGTCCATGACCCGGGTGACGGTGCCAATCCGCGAACCCTTGTCAGCGACAATAACGACACTCCCCTCCGGGTTTTCAGCCTTGGCGCGCTCTACCATCTGCCGTATTTCACGCAGCTCGATCTGCCGACTGGCCATCCAGATATCATCGTTGGGCCGGATTCCAATCAGTATGGTGCCGTTCTTCAGCGCTTCAGCCTGTTCCGCTTCGGGCTTTATGATCGACGCCCCCGTCTCCCTGGTGAACGACGTGGTCACAATGAAAAAGATCAGCATGATGAAAACAATATCCAGCATCGGCGTGATATTGATTTCAGCCTCCTCCGAATGTGCATGCCTTCGCGCCATGGATCCTCCCAAATGGCTCAGTGCTGCTGCAGCAGATCTTCCAGTTTCTCTGTTTCAACCTGGGCCTTGTAATCAAGCCAGGTTCCAAAGTAGACCCCTGACAGCGCGGCGACCATGCCCGCCATGGTTGGCACGGTAGCCATCGAGACTCCCCCGGCCATTGCCCGGGCGTTTCCGCCACCGGTATAAGTCATCACGTCGAATACGGCGATCATGCCGGTGACCGTTCCCAGCAGGCCCAGCAGGGGGCAGACGGCGATCAGCACCCGGATAAGTCCGACATTCTGCCTGAGCGCGAGCGACGTCTCGGATACCAGCCCCTCGCGAATGCGTTTTGCATACCAGGACCCGGTATCAGACCGTGATTCCCAGGCCTCGAGAATGGCCGCTTTTCTTGCAGGGTGCACCTTGTAGACATACCACAGGCGCTCGAGGATGAAGGTCCACATCAGGAATAAAACGAGCATGATCGCCCAGAGCACATTGCCTCCGAGTTCGACGAAGTCCCGGATCGCCCCGATCGCTTCGTACAGCCAGATCATGCACGTTGCTCCGCGATTCTCGCGATGATGCCGGCAGCCTGTTCTTCCAGCACCTGGATCAGGGCTTTGGCCTTGCCTTGCAGAAAGCTGTGAAACAGGGTCAGTGGGATGGCCACGGTAAGCCCCAGCACGGTTGTGACCAATGCGGTCGAAATGCCCCCGGCCATCATGCGGGGATCACCGGTTCCGAACAGCGTGATCATCTGGAAGGTTGAAATCATGCCTACCACGGTGCCCAGCAGTCCCAGCAATGGGGCCACGACATAAAGGACCTTGATAAAACTCAACCCGGTTTCGATGGGGGCGGTTTCCCTCAGAATTGCCTCGTCCAGCTTGAGTTCGAGCGTTTCCAGGTCCACATCCGGGTTGTCGGAGTAGACTGCAAGCACCCGGCCAAGCGGATTGCCCTTGTTGGCTTCCGTATTTTTCATCTGCCGGGAAATTTTTCCGCCGGTCGAGTAAAGTGCGACCGCCTTCCAGATACAGATCAACAGGCCGAACAATCCCAAACCGATGATCACGTAACCCACCGGCCCGCCGTCTTCCCAGACTCTCTCCATGGGTGTTTTTGACTGCACGACGGCCCGCAGGATCTGGCCCCGGGTGAAATCAACCGACATCGCGATGATCTCGCCTTCACCAGCACCCTGGAGGTCACGCGCCATTCCGGCATGGCGCCGGGCCGGCTGGCGCCCCAGTTCGATAAAATTCTCCCGGCTTTTACGGGTGTCCCAATCCAGGAACGTGCCATCGGACACCGCGTTGAAAACACCCAGCCGGACTATTTCCAGGTTTTCCCGGTCTCCGCTCACGCGCTCAACAGGGGCGGAAAACCTGACGACTTTTCCCGATTCAGCAATTTCAGTCACCATGGCGGACCAAAGCTGCCGCAACTCGGGCACGGTCGGCAACTCTCTTCGCTGCGCCAGTCCGGAAAGAAACTGCGTGCGCCCGGTCAGCTGGGCTGTAACCATGGAGTCATCCAGCGCCGCTTGCACATCGCCGGCGGACTGGCGAACGACCCCGAACAGTTCCCCCAGGTTGCCCATGCGTTCAGACAGCGTGGTTTCCAGGTCGGCCAGGGTTCTTTCATTTTGATCGTATTCCACCCTCAGACGGTCCGCGCGTGAATTCTCGTTGGCCAGTTCCTCGCGTGCGTCGGCCAGCAATTGGCGCTGATTATCGCGCTCCCGGACAAACCGGGCCTCTCGTTCCTCATTGATGCGCGCTTCTGTGGTGGCGGCTTCACGCACCATCTTCGCCAATTCTTCCAGTGTTTGCGCAGGTACCGGTGCCGCCGCGAGCAAGGCCAGCGACAACAACAATAATCTGGTGAAGTTCTTCACCTGGCGACCTCGGGCCCGGGAACGGGAAGCATGACCAGGTCGGGCGCTTTCTCATTCCGGGCAATCGCCAGGCCCTTTTTAACCTCCAGCCGAAAGCGATCGTCCTCGAGTTCCTCGAACTCGCGCGTTCTGGGATTAAACCACCCAGTGACCGAGTTATCACTGGTCTGGTACACCAGCAAGGTCCGGCCAACACGCAGAAATTCAACCGTTTGACCGGTAGTCGGGAGCGTGTCCGAATAGGCCTCCGTGGTTCGCCCAAACTCGAGTTCGCCCTGGAATGCTTCCATTACCCGCCGGTATTTTTCCGACGCGGTGACTTCCGCCTGGTCCATCATGCTGCGAAGGCGTTCTACCCTTGCCTGCCGCTCTTCCAGCCGAAAAGGGATGTCCGCGGCAACAATCCGGTCCAGTGAATCAATCATTTCCAGCATCAGTGGAACGACGCCCCTGTTGGTTTCTTCCAGGCCCGCAAGCTGGCGGTTGATTGATTCGACTTCGGCGCGTTGATCGTCGACAACTTTTTGCAGGTTGTCGTTATAGATTTTCAGGCTTTCGGTTTCCCGCACTACCGCCCGGTATTCCCCCAGCAGGTCCTGCGTCTGACGCGAGAGATTAGAAATCCGGTCCTGGGAAGCCGCTGAATTCTGATTGATCCTGGTTTCGACGCTGACCGAAGAGTCCAGCGTCTGCGCACCAGCCTGGACGGGCAGCCAGATAAAAGCACAGGCACCGAGCACCGTCAGTGCGAATCGGTGTATTGAATTTATGGGCATAACCTGTTCCAGATGAGCATTTATTGTAATGAATTTCGCGCGAACCAGACCCGATGAGCTTTCGCCGAATTTTAGCCGCTGAGGATAACCGATGCCGGCACCGCATTGCCACAGCCGCACTGTTTTCGGCAATAATGCACCTGTTCCGGCAAGCGGGCATGAACATGCACCAGAGAAAAAATCACTCAGGGGAACCATGCAAACTGGTCAGGCGCCTTGCAGCCATCCTTTACGATGCAACCATCGTCCTGGCGTTGATGATGCTTGCCGCCCTGGTTGCCATGCTGCTGGGCATGGGCCAGAAAACGGCATTCAGGGATGTCGGTTTCACACTCTACCTGCTTTCTGTCTGGTACCTGTACCTGGCCTGGTGCTGGCGCCGCGGCGGCATGACCGTCGGCATGCGCGCCTGGCGAATCCGGATCGAGGACGATTCCGGCCGGAAACCCTCGTGGGGGCAAACCATCGTCCGGTTCCT
>JARFQZ010000197.1 GCA_029287515.1 Lysobacterales bacterium | reverse complement strand
GGGGAGATTCACGCGCCTGAACCAGGAGGGGTCGGACCGGCTCCGCCGGATGGCCACCTCGATCTGCGCTCAGCGGCCCGGTTGCAGCTCGCTCCGACGGCCTCGCTCCTGACATAATGGCCCCTTGCACGAACTATCCGCTCCGGCCCGCTCTCTTGCAGGCACTCTCTTTCAGGTGCTGTAGCGAGGGATGAAAGTCACCGAGAAGACACAGGGGTTTTTACCTCGCCAAACGGAGGCACAATGACAGAAGTCATCACCGCAGAATGTGCCGAGGAACTCAGCCAGGTTGTCACGCCCTGGAACTTGGACCTGCGCCAGCTGGCACCGGGGAAACTGGACCCACATGTGGCGGCCACGGCCGTCAACGACCTGATCGTTACCAATGACCGCTGGGAAGGGCACCTGCAAGGGCTGGGCTGCACTCCGTCAGACTGTGTGACGTTCTGCGGCGTTACCAAACCACTGGGGATTCGCTGGAACGGTTTGACACTGGAAGACATCTGCCTGCCAACCGGCTCTGGTGGCTGTGACTGGGAGTTCCGCACACCCCAGGGAACCAACCACTGGGTAATCATGATTCCCGAGGCGGTGTTAGCTGGGCACATGGGCGTGGATAAGGCCGTGGTCAGCCGCCTGGGAAGCCGGTTGCTGCAGCCGGAGATCCACCGATTTCAACGGCTGCATATGCTGGCCGTTCATAGCCTGCAGCGACCTACAGAATTTCACAAAGTGACACCCTGGATCTCTGAGGCCTTGCTTCGCGAGCAGATCCTCGAGACTGCCGGCCAGATACTCAATGGCTCCCTGGTAGAGCCGCAGGGTTTTCGAGCGAGCAAGCGCGCCCTGGCCCACCAGCGCGCCCTGCGGCACATCGATTCATACGGCGTTGCGGCAACACCTGCCAGCGCCGCGACCGCGGCCGGCGTCAGCCTGCGCGTCCTGCAAATGGCGTTTCAGGAACAAATGGGTATCACACCCAAGCACTACATCAGGCTGTGCCAGTTGAATCGGCTACATGCGTCGCTGCACAATGCCTCGGCCGACAACGCGAGCGTTACCGAGCTGATGGAAGAATGCGGTTTTCACGAGTTCGGGCGCATTGCGGGTCAATATTGCCGGCTGTTTGGTGAGCTGCCCTCTCAGACTCTCAGGAAGAGTGCGGGTCGACGACCGCGCAGCGTGCTGGACGCTGTCCACCACTGACCTGCCCTTGATCTTGCTCAAAATTCGTTGGTTTCTGGCATATAGCCAAGCGTCCTTTCGTTTTTTGCATAGCCAATTCCCGTCCACAGGCTCACATTGACTCTGTAATCGTGATGTGGGAGGCCCCATGGTATTCCTCCCTCACGCACTGAGCAGTTAAGCGGGGACGATTTTGATCAAACAACTGAAATGCGCTGCTTCGGTTTTTGCCGCAGTGCTGGCAACAACGCCTGGCTTCGCCTCCGCCGGTGCACTGTACATCTACGAAATGAGCAACGCCTCGGAGCCGGGCTACGGCGGTGCGGGCATGGTCGCCCGCGCCAACGACGCGGGCACCGTGTTTTCCAACCCGGCGGGAATGACCCGGTTCGACGATTCCAAGATGCTGGCCGGCGGTATCGGCGTGTACATCGACGGTGGCTTCCAGACCAACGGCGACAACACTTCCACCGGCGGCAGCGGTCACGTCAATAAGCGCATCGTGCCGGCAGGCAGCTTTTCCTATCTCAAGCCCATCAACGAAAAATGGACCTGGGGAGTCAGCGCTCAGAACTACTTCGGCCTGGCCATCGACTGGCCCGGCGACTGGGTGGGCCGCGGCAGCTCCGTGAACGTGGCGTTGCTGGCGCCGCAGGTGCAGCCCACCCTCGCCTACAAGGTCAATGAGTGGCTCAGCATCGGGGCGGGCGCCGCACTGACCCTGGGGTATGTCTCCGACAAGCTCAGGCAGGATCCGCTGACACCGGGCGAGCCGGGGGAGTATCCCGACGGCAAGACGCGTATCTCGGATACGGATTTCGCGGTACAGGGGAATTTCGGAATAATGTTACAACCGTGGGATCACACTCGAATTGGCATCAGGTACCTTACTGAAACCGACCTGGAATTCGAGGACGACCCACAAGTGTCCTGGCGCGACCCGCTGGGCAGTGCTCTGGGTGACCCAAAAGTCAACCTGGACCTTGGCGTCACTATGCCCCAGAGCCTCATGGCTGGCATCCATCACCGCTACAGCGAGAACCTCAACCTGCTGGGCAGCGTGGGCTGGGATGAAATCTCCGAGTTCGGCAAGGTGGATGTGGATATCGATGACAATGGTCTTCCCGGCACCACGGTGAACGCGGATTTCCGCGACACCTGGCACTTCGGTGTGGGCGCGGAGTACCTGTGGAAGCCGAACCTGCAACTCACCGCCGGCATCAGCTACGACACCAGTATGTCAACCAGCCGCACGCGGCCGCTGGCGATCCCGCTGGGCGCGCTGTATCGATACGCTATTGGTTTCAAACAAAAGCGCCGCGACGGGCTTACCCTTGGCGGCGGCCTAACCTGGCTGTACGAGGGCAACCTGGAGATCGAAGACCAGACCGGCAGCGGTGGCGGCAGGACCCACGGCAAGTACAGCAATGTCAGTCTCTATTTTCTTTCGTTCTATGCGATGTGGGACTGAGTGGCACACAACGCCTGGAGATTTTTTCAATGAGGAGTAACAACAATGAAGGGCGCTACTAGTCGAATCAGCGCATCAGTGTGCCTTACGGCCTCACTACTGGCCCCGGTCGCCACAGCCGAAGACCTGGGCGAAGCGGCGACCAACCCGGTCTCCAACCTGATCCAGTTCCGCCTGCAGAACCAGCACAGTTGGGAAAACTACAACGCGGACTCCTGGTCGAATGCCGCCCTTGTCCAGACGGTGGTGCCGCTGCCTTCCGTGGCCAGCAAGTTCGACAGCCTCCAGGGTATCGTCACCCGCGCCACCATCCCCTACGTATCCACACCGCAGCTTGACGGCGTTGGTCGCAAGCACGCTATGGGCGACACCAATTTCCTCGCTTTCGCAGTACCCAAAAAGGCACCGCCCAAATCCGTGTGGGGCTACGGCGTGGCCATCGATATTCCCACCGGGGGTGACAATGAGTTTACCGGCTCAGGGACATGGAAAATGGGCCCCTCCGCCGTGTTCATGGCCTCCCCCCGCAAAGGCTTGCAGATCGGCGCCCTGGTGTTCCACCAGTGGGACACCTATGACGTTCGCTCGAACGCACCGGAATTCAACTCAACCTTCATCCAGCCTATCCTGACCCAGCACTTTCCCGGCGGCTGGTACATCTCGCTGCCCGATACGCCCCAGAACTATGACTGGGAAGAGGAAGAATGGACCTTGAACCTCGGTGCGGTACTGGGTCGTGTGGTACCGATCGGCGGCCAGCCCATGCAGATCTTCGGCGGCGTCTACTACAACCCTGAAGAAAAGGACGACAACCGCGTTTCGGCAGAGTGGACCTTCAAGTTCCAGGTCGGCTGGCTGTTCCCGCAATAGGACGATGGTGACCAATATGATAAAAGTATCTCTAAAGTCTGCCGTGCTCTCCGTTGCAATCTCCGGACTGGCACTAACAGCCTCTGTCAGCGGACTGGCCGACTCTATTGGCGAACCCGGCCGCGATGCCGGCGGGGCCAACCCGCTAAAGAATGTCTACTTTGGCGAGCAGCACCTGCATACCAGAAACTCACCCGACGCCTTCGTAGTGGGCACCCGCGGCACCTGGGATGACGCCTACAAATGGGCCATGGGCGAAGAAATCACCTTGTCCACCACCGGTGAGAAAATCAGGAAGTCGACGCCCTATGATTTTGTGGGCATCACCGATCATGCCGAGTACTTCGGCATCATGCCGCGCCTGGGTGACCCCAACGATGCCTTGTCGAACTCCGAGCTAGCGCAGATGATGAAACGGAGCCCCGGTGAGGCGGTCAGCGCAGTGATCGGTTCGCTGTTGTCCGGCGAGCCAATGCAGGAGTTTGTATCACCGGAGCTGATCACTGAGAACTGGAAGCGCTACGTCGACAAGACCAACGAATACAACCAACCCGGCAAGTTCACGACATTTATCGCCTGGGAATGGACGTCGATACCCGTCGGCCGCAACATGCACCGCAACGTGTTCTTCCGCGACGACGTGGGCCCGGCCGCACCGTTCTCGGCGTTTGACTCCATCTACCCTGAGGACCTGTGGACCTTCCAGGAGGTACAACGCACTGCGGGGCATGACAACCTGGCCATTCCCCACAACGGCAACGTCTCCGATGGCTGGATGTTTTCACCCAACACCTTCCTGGGCGGGCCGATGGATGCGCGCCACGCGAAGCGCCAGGCCCTGAATGAGCCGGTCTTCGAAATGATTCAAACCAAGGGTGCTTCCGAGACCCACCCCTACCTGTCGCCCAATGATGAATTCGCCGACTTTGAGCTGTTCCCCAACATGATCAACGTCGGCATGCCCAGCCAGCTGCGGTACAGCTATGTTCGCGAAGGTCTGGTCAATGGCATGATTCTGGAGGACAAGCTGGGGCACAACCCGTTCAAGTACGGATTCGTTGCGGGCGCCGACAGCCATTCGGCCTATTCACCGAACGAGGAATTCAACTTCCACGGCTCCCACGCCAAACTCGACGACACCCCTGCAAAGCGCCTGAACCCGAACAAGAACGCCTCGGGTGATGTGGGGGCAGTGGTCGCCTCCGCCGGCACCACCGCGGTGTGGGCAGAGGAAAACACGCGCGCTTCCCTATTCGACGGCATCAAGCGCAAGGAAACCTACGGCACTTCGGGTCCGCTGATGCGCCTTCGCTTCTTTGGTGGCTGGAAGTACACAGACAAGCTGGTCAAGGGCGATGACTTTGTAGAAAAGGCCTACAAGGACGGAGTCCCGATGGGGGGCGACCTGCCACCCAGGCCATCCCGCGCCAAGGCGCCCACCTTTGCCGTATGGGCACTGAAGGACCCGGAGAGTGGCAACCTGGACCGCATCCAGATCATCAAGGGTTTCATCAACAAGTTCGATCGGGCAGATGAGAAGATCTATGATGTGGCCTGGTCCGATGAAGACAAACGCCAGATCGATCCAGCAACCGGTAAACTGCCAGCGGTGGGCAACACGGTTGACCTGGAAACGGCCACCTACTCGAACGACTCCATCGGCGCCAACCAGCTGCGTACGGTATGGACCGACCCTGACTTCGACCCGGGCCAGCGCGCTGTCTACTACGTACGAGTGCTGGAAATACCCACACCGCGCTGGAGCACCTACGATGCCGTGCGCAACAACCTGCCGCTGGTGGATGGCGTACCCGCCACTATCCAGGAGCGGGCCTGGTCATCACCGATCTGGTATACGCCCGACCAGGACCTGATTATCGAAGCCAAGCTGAAGAAACTGACCGGTAAAACCTGGGGCCCGGCAACCGTCGAGTAAGCAGGGGTATTCCGGATTAAATAGGGCGTCATCCCCGCGTAATCCTCCGTCATTCCCGCGAAAGCGGGAATGACGGCGGGGCGAGAATGACAGCGGTTCGGGGATGGCTGCAGCTGCAGAATGCGACTCGAGGATGACGAGAATGACGAGAATGACGAGAATGACGAGAAGTCTATCTAAACCTGCGACAACCCTTTCCGCATTGTTTAGCAAATTGGTCCTTGCTGCCGCTGTCGCCGCAGTGCCGCTGACCACCTCAGCCGACAGCATCGGCGAACCCGGTCGGGATTCAGGCACGCCCAACCCTTTAAATAACGTCTACTTCGGCGAAGAGCACCTGCACTCCTCGGCATCACCCGACGCTTTCGCCTTTGGCACCCGCACCGACGCCAACGACGCCTACCGCTACGCCAAGGGCGAGGCGATCATGGAAACCCAGTCGGGCAAAATGATCCAGAAGCAGACGCCCTATGACTTCGCAGCGGTCACCGACCATTCCGAGTACCTGGGCATGATGCCCCTGCTGCTGGACCCGAACAGCCCGCTGCGAGACACCGAGATTGGCAAGTTGATCGCCGAGGGCACCCACGAGAGTGGTGAAGCCGCGTTTCAGCAGATCATTACCTCGGCGACCATAAATGTGCCGATTCCCTATCTGGTCGACCCCAAGATCATGAAGACCGCCTGGCAGAAGCAAATCGATGCGGCCAACAAGCATTACGAGCCGGGCAAGTTTACGACGTTGATCGCCTACGAATGGTCGTCGCAGCCGAACTCCAAGAACCTGCACCACAACGTGTTCTTCAGGGACAACGTCGGCCCTGAACGGCCTTTCTCGTCTTTTGATTCTGTCCGTCGTGAAGACCTGTGGACCTACCAGGAGTACCAACGCAGTCTGGGGCACGAGAATTTCTCGATCCCCCATAACTCGAACGTCTCCAATAGCGCGATGTTCGCCCTGCACACCTCGGACGGCAATCCTATCGACAAGCGCTGGGCCGAGCGCAGCGCGCGCAATACGCCCGCGGTGGAAATGATCCAGATTAAGGGGCAGTCAGAGACGCACCCGGCGCTGTCCCCCAACGATGAGTTCGCCAGCTTTGAGGACAAGTTCGTTCACCTGTTGGGCTCAGGCGGTGTGCAGAGCCTGATCGACACCAGTTTCGTGCGCCAGGCGCTGACCAATGGTGTTGGCTTCCAGGAAATGATCGGCGCCAACCCGTTCAAGTACGGCATTGTGGCCGGCTCCGATTCTCATGTGTCCGCCTCGGTCAACGAGGAGTTCAACTACACCGGTGGCCACGGCAATATCGATCATTCAGCTGAGATTCGATTGAGCGGTGCGGGCTCTGTGGCCGGCGAACCCGCCGTTCTATTTGGTAGCGCCGGTATCACCGGGGTCTGGGCACCGGAGAACACTCGTGAGGCGATCTTCGATGGCATTGCCCGCAAGGAAACCTTTGGCACCTCCGGGCCCATGATCAAAGTGCGCTTTTTCGGCGGCTGGAACTATCGCGACAACCTGGTTGAGGACAAGAAATTCGTGGAGAAGGCCTATAAGGGCGGTGTACCCATGGGCAGCGACTTACCCGAAAAACCCAAGCGCGCCAAGGCACCCACCTTCGCGGTCTGGGCCATGAAAGACCCCAACAGCGGCAACCTCGATCGCGTGCAGATCATCAAGGGTTGGTACGACCAGCGCGGCTATGGCTTCCAGAAAATCTACGATGTGGCCTGGTCCGATGACCGCGAGCCCGGCAAGAATGGCAAGCTGCCGCCGGTCGGCAATACGGTTGATATCAGTAAGGCCACCTATAGCAATAGCATCGGTGATACCGACCTGAGCGTTGTCTGGACTGACCCGGACTTCGACCCATCCCAGCACGCCGTCTACTACGCGCGCGTCATAGAGATCCCCACACCGCGCTGGTCAACCTATGACGCCGCGGAGTTAGGCGTGGCGCCACCGGAAGAAGTCCCCGCCACCATTCAGGAACGGGCCTGGGCTTCGCCCATCTGGTACACCCCCGCACCTGAGCTGGTCGAGAAGCTGGACTTCTACCCAGGACTGCAGAAGCGGTTGCCCTAGGTACGGCCATTCCCATAGCCAACCGTCATTTCTACGAAGGCGCGGTCCGGCGTCCCGGGAAGCTGCGAGCCCCGAATCGCATGACCGCCACCTCCGCAGGAGTAACCAGTGATGAAACTCAATTCTCAGATTAGACATACATGGAACAACTGAAGAAACTCCTCCGCGACCCTCTCATTCACTTCCTGCTTATCGGCGCCGCCACCTACGCAGCCTACGGCCTGCTTGACCCTGGGGCAGACGCTGAGGATGCCGCGACCATCACCGTCAGCCAGGCAGAAATCCAGTCCATCACCGAGCAATGGACGCGCCTGTGGAACCGGCCGCCGACCAAGGAAGAACTGGCGGGTATGCTGCGCAAGCACGTGCGCACCCGCATCCTCTACAAGGAGGCGCTGGCCATGGGCCTGGACCGGGACGATCAGGTGATAGAGCGTCGCCTTGCGCAAAAAGTCGAGCTGCTCTCGCGCAGCCTGGTGGTCCCCCAGCTGCCCAGTGACGAGGTGCTGGCCGCCTGGTACGCAGAGAACCCGGAGCAGTTCAGGGCGCCGGATACCTACACCTTGTCCCAGGTGTTTTTCGATCCCGATCAGCGCGGTGCCAGCACACGAGAGGATGCTGTTGCCGCACTGGCGACGCTGCAATCCCTGGCTGCAATGCCGGAGGACCTTTCAGGCTACGGCGACAGCGGCGTGGTCGGCAACTACTACGCCGGTCGCAGCGAACTCGAGCTGGGCAAGGTGTTTGGCGGTGGCTTCGTCAATCAACTGGTAACGCTGGAACCCAGGCGCTGGAACGGCCCGGTGCTGTCCGGCTACGGGGTACACCTGGTCTATGTGCACGAGGTCGTAAAGCCCGCGCCACCGGCGCTGGCCGATATTCGCGAGCAGGTGCAGGAAGCCTGGATGCTGGAACAGGTCGAAGAGCGCAGCACCGCGTTTCTCGATGAACTGGTCGAGCGCTACGAAGTGGTCGTGGAAGCCACCGAAGTTCCCCTCACAGTACCACCTGCGCAAGCCGGCGAATAAACGTGAAACGCTCTCTGCTGTCGTTATTCTCGCTGCTGTCCCTAATGGCTTTATCGGCCTTGCTGTTGCCGGCGGCGACGGCGCTGGCCGATGAGTTCCGCCCAGCCCTGCTGGAGATCACTGAGACCGAACCAGGCAGTTTCGCCATCACCTGGAAAACCCCGCTGACCAGAGGCCAGCGGCTGGCGCTGGAGCCGATACTCCCCGCCACGCTGGAACAGCTGGGTCCGACCTCCACCCGGCAAATCGGTGATTCGCTTGTCGACCAGTCCCGCTGGCGGGGTGACCCCGACAGCCTGGTGGGCGCCAACATCACCATTCGTGGCCTGCGCTCCACGCCTATCGATGTGATCGTGCAGCTTGACCTGCTGGATGGCAGCGAGCATTCGGCCATCCTGCGCCCCACGGCGCCAAACTGGACCATACCCCCGAAGTCCACCGCCTGGACCGTGGCCGGCTCCTACTGGAAGATAGGCACCATTCATATCCTCGAAGGTTTCGACCACCTGCTGTTTGTGCTCGCGCTGATCCTGATCGTGCCGGGCTGGTGGATGCTGCTGAAAACCATCACCGCCTTCACCCTTGCCCACAGTGTCACCCTGGCGCTGGCGACCCTGGGCCTGGTGAACATGCCGGGGCCGCCCACCGAGGCCGTGATTGCGTTAAGCATCCTGTTTCTGGCGGTGGAGATCATCCACAGCCGGGAGGGGAAAATCACCCTCACCGAGACCTACCCCTGGCTGGTGGCCCTGTCATTCGGCCTTGTACACGGGCTGGGCTTCGCCGGCGCACTCAGTGAAGTGGGCCTGCCACAAAGCGATATTCCACTGGCTCTGCTGATGTTCAACGTGGGTGTGGAAACCGGGCAGTTGTTATTCGTCGGGGTGGTGGTCGCGATCAGAGAAGTCCTGCGACGACTGCCTGTAACCTGGCCGGCAGAGAGCTGGCGAATTCTGCCTTACGCGATCGGCGGTACGGCGAGCTTCTGGGTGATCGAGCGCGTAGGTGGATTCGCGTGATCCGCGACTAGCCAGCTTCGCTTCGCGGCTTGTCAGGCAGACGCCTGCTTTTTGTTTAGCAGGTACTCCCGAAGGGCTCGATTTACAGAAGCCGAATCGGGAAACAATTCATGCAGATCGGGATCGATGAGCACAATGTTCGTTTCTTTTTCATAGTCGGAAACATACTTACCGCGAATACCAGATTTGATAAGTTCCGGATCGTATTCGTCTCTGAGAGAGTCTTTTTCATTGCTCATAACCGAGAACCTCTCTGCGCGTCATATACCGTGCTGAAACAAGTCTGATTGTACCAACCCGCAGTCATCGAGCGAATTCTGGAACATCTCCGCCACACTGCGGAGATCGTCGATCCGGCACATTCGAGCCATCCGAGCCGAGCACCGCCGCAGGGCGATCGCCTGGTCTGACCGCTTTGTCCTGTTCGTCACCACCCGGGCCACCGTGCAGGGACGGGCGGTTTTTGGCTTGCGCCGTGATGCGCCGGCATTTTCGGGTGAAAGGGGGAGATTCACGCGCCTGAACCAGGAGGGGTCGGACCGGCTCCGCCGGATGGCCACCTCGATCTGCGCTCAGCGGCCCGGTTGCAGCTCGCTCCGACGGCCTCGCTCCTGACATAATGGCCCCTTGCACGAACTATCCGC
>JARFQZ010000145.1 GCA_029287515.1 Lysobacterales bacterium | reverse complement strand
CACCACCTGGAAATTGCCGATCGCACGACCATCTTGGCAGGCAGTGACGTCACACGATCGATCACCGAGCCCGGTACGACCTGGGCCGGTTATATTTCTTCGATGCCCGCAGCGAAATGGCAGCGTATCCTCGCCCGCATGAGGAACCTGGACGATATGGCGAAAAGAATTCACACAATCGAAACTGAGATGAAAAAGCGAACCACAAATGGAAAATAATATTCTGTCCCACCCGGTGGAGGCCGGTGACATCGAGAAATACCTGCCCCACCGTTATCCTTTCCTGCTGATCGACCGGGTGATTTCCATGCAGATGGAGCCCGAGAAAAAGCTCATCGGCATCAAAAATGTCACCGTCAACGAACCTTTTTTCACCGGCCATTTTCCCGGCAACCCCGTGATGCCCGGCGTACTGATGATAGAGGCGATGGCGCAGGCAGCAGGCATGCTGGCCCACCTCGCTGCTGAAACCGCCGGCGAAAAAGGCGAGTTGTATTACCTGGTCAAGGTCGATAATGCCCGGTTCAGCCAGATTGTCGTCCCCGGTGATCAATTGGTGCTGGAGGCGATTCAGAAGCGCATCAAGCGCAGAATGGGCTGGTATGAGTGCCAGGCCAGTGTAAACGGCAAACGTGTGGCAAGCTGCGAATTACTGTGTTCAGGAAAACCCAAGTGAGCAAGATTCATGAAACCGCACTGGTCGATCCGGCAGCCGAAGTAGCCGACGACGCCGAAATCGGTCCATTCAGCGTAATAGGCCCAAAAGTCCGGATCGGCGCCGGCAGCTGGATAGGAGCGCACGTGGTCGTCACTGGCCGGACCACCATCGGTGAAAACACACGAATTTTCCATTCGGCATCGATGGGCGAGGAGCCCCAGGACAAGAAGTACGGCGGCGAGGATACCGAACTCGTCATCGGAGACAACACCACCATCCGCGAAATGTGCACTTTCAGCCGGGGCACGGTCGAGGGAGGGGGAAAAACCATCGTCGGCAACAACAACTGGATCATGGCCTGCGTCCATATCGCCCACGACTGCGTACTGGGTGACAACATCATCATGGCAAACAACACTTCACTGGCTGGTCACGTGACCGTTGGTGACTGGGCCATCCTGTCCGGCTACTCGCTCATTCACCAGTTCTGTACCGTGGGTGAACACAGTTTCACCTCGTTTGCCAGCTACGTAAACCGCAGTATTCCGCCCTATGTCACGGTGTCGGGCGAGAAAGCGAAAGCCCGGGGGGTAAATACCGAAGGGCTAAGGCGGCGCGGCTATTCAGCCGAGCAGATCCAACAGGTCCGGCGCGCTTACAAGTTGCTTTACCGTTCGGGCATACCGCTGGATGAAGCTGTTCAGAAACTGCGAGAAATGGCCGGCGAACATGATGAAATCAAGCCTCTGGTGGACTTTATGGACATCACGGAAAAGAGTTTCATTCGCTGAGCGGGCACCTCGGCCCGGCATGGCAAAGCAATCACCCACAATAGCCCTGGTCGCCGGCGAAGCCTCCGGGGACCAGCTTGGCGCTGCACTGATAGAACGGCTCAGGGAACGTTATCCGGAAGCACGCTTTGCCGGGATAGGCGGCAAGCATATGAAGGCCGCAGGTCTCGAAGCCTGGTGGGATTCCGAGGAACTCGCATTGTTCGGGCTGGTTGAAGTGCTGTCACATATTCCCAGGCTGTTGAAGTTACGCAAAGAACTCACGCACCGCCTGCAGGCGTTATCGCCGGACCTATTCATCGGCATTGACGCACCGGATTTCAATCTTGGCCTGGAGCTAAGGCTTCGACGCAGTGGCATAAGAACGATTCACTATGTCAGCCCCACTGTCTGGGCCTGGCGCAAAAGGCGGGTGCGCAAAATCAGCCGCGCGGCCGACCTGGTTCTGTGCCTGTTTCCTTTCGAGCCTGATTTTTACCGCGACCATGGCGTAAAGGCGGCATACGTCGGACACCCGATGGCCGACCAGATATCTCCCGACAATGACCCTGTTCCGGCGCGTGAGCGACTCAAGCTGGACCCGGAAAACAGGACCGTTGCACTGCTGCCCGGCAGCCGCGGCAGTGAAGCATCGCGACTGTCCGAACCGATGATCCAGGCGGCCACGCAGCTGGCCGCGCGAGACCCGGCCCTGCAATTCGTTGCCGCAATGGCGAATGACAAGGTGCAGGCGCTGTTCCGGTCCGCCATGCAGCAGTCGGGTTTTGAGCGCATACAGCTGGTCAGCAATGACCCCAGGACCGTTATCGCCGCGGCCGACGTCGTGATGTGTGCATCGGGCACGGTCGCGCTCGAGACCCTGCTCGTCAATCGCCCCATGGTCGTGACATACCGGATCTCACCGGCAACCTATTACCTGGCAAAGTACCTTAAGCTGATCAGGCCACAGCTGTTTTCGCTGCCCAATATCCTGGCAGGCGAGAAACTGGTGCCGGAATTGATCCAGCACGAATCAACCGGGGAAAACCTGGCGCGTGAAGTACGGAAATGGCTGGACAGCCAGGCCTCCAGGGAATCGCTGAAGGACCGGTTCCTCCAGATTCACGAACGATTGTGTTGCGATGCCAGCAAGCGGGCCGCAGATGCCGTCAGCGGCTTGCTGGAGTCATGACCCGGTTGAGCGCAGGCGTCGATGAAGCGGGGCGTGGTCCCCTGGCCGGCCCGGTGGTTGTTGCTGCCGTCATCCTTGATCCCGACAGGCCGATCCGGGGGCTGGACGATTCAAAGAAACTCAACGAAAAACGAAGGGAGGCCCTGTTTCCGCAGATCATCCAACACAGCATCTCCTGGTCTGTGGTGGAGGTCGGCGTGGAGGAAATTGACGAGCTCAATATTCTGCAGGCCACACTAACCGGGATGAAGCGGGCCATTGAACAGTTATCGCCCTCACCGGACCTGGCCCTTATCGACGGAAACCGTTCACCGGACCTGGCTTGCGAGGTCCGGACCATCGTCCAGGGCGATCGACTTGTGCCCGCAATTTCCGCGGCATCCATCCTCGCCAAGGTCTCACGAGACCGGCTGATGATGGAAATGAACCTGCAATACCCAGGGTACGAGTTTGACCGGCACAAAGGCTACCCGACGGCAAGACACCTGCAACACCTGAAAACACTGGGACCCTGTGAAATACACCGCAAATCATTCGCCCCGGTTCAGCAGGCACTGCGACAGGGCGTTCTGGACTTATAGGGCTTTATTCACCGGTTGAATCTACGAACGCTTCAATGTCCTCACGCGTGACCGGCCCCAGAAAGGCTTTAACCGCCCTTCCCCGGGGGTCAAGGACAATAGTGGTCGGGAGAACTTTCGGAGCGCCAAAAGGCTCCGGCGGCTGGTAGACATCGACCTTGAGAATAGGGTAAGTGACGTCGAAATCTTCGAGGAACTCGAAGAAATCTGCGTCCTCCAGTTCTTCGTAGGCCAGGCCAAGCACCGTCAGGTCTGCCCGTTCATCGTGCAGTAACGACAGTTCGGGAATCTCTTTGCGGCACGGCGCACACCAGGTGGCCCAGTAGTTGATGACCACCCACTCTCCCCGGTAGTCACTGAGAGAGATCTCGTCACCACCCAACTGGGCCAGGGTGAAATCCACCGGCTCTTCCGTTTCATAGGCGGCGTGGCCCAAAGTAACCGCGAGTAATCCAAACAGGCAGATCCATCGGCGTGCTGCATTCATGTCAGTTTTCCTTTTTGTCCTCTTCAAGGTACATGCTCCTGAGCGATCTTTCCCACTGTACGTCGCCCGTGTCGCGAATGGACTGCAATCCCCTTATATAGACAGCGTCCCAGGGCGACTCGACCGGCAGCTCCCGGATTTCGCCCAGGGGCAAATAATAATCCCCCAGGCCATATAGATCTCCAATCGACAGTTCGCCCAGATCCCGGGTCAGCATCCAGTTTCCCTCCTCGTCCGTACTGACGATCTTCTGTTCCCGCAAGTGAGTCAGCAACCTGTGGATCTGGAGTTCGCTGGCCTGCTGTTCAAGGTCGAGTAACGCACCCAGCGACAAGCCTTGACCCGATCTCTGCGCATTCCACAGATGCCCGATCAGTCGAAAAACCAGCTGGAATTCCCACCGCCTCGGCCAATCCGTATCGTACTTACGATAGTCCGAAAAAGTCGTCAGCGAAGCCGCCAGGGAGGCGCCGAAAAGAATGACGGTCCAGACCAGGTAGAGCCAGAACAGGAAAATGGGAAAAGCGGCAAGTGCTCCGTAGATCACCTTGTAATTGGTGTTGCTGACATAGGCGACAAACCCGGTCCGGACAATGGTAAATAACACCGCGCTGAGAAACGCTCCGATCAGCGCGTGCTTGATCATCACTCTCCGGTTAGGCACCAGCAGGAAAAACAGGGCAAAAATCAACCAGGTCAGGAAGAAAATGCCAATCCCATGCAAACCTGGTGGAACGCCCTCTTGCATACCCAGCGCCGTCATGATTTTCTGTGCACTCAGCGCCATCGCGGCGGCGATGAGGATGGGCCCCAGGGTCAAAACAGCCCAGTACATGACGATCCTGTTCACCAGGGTGCGGTTGCGGTCAACGCGCCAGATCCGGTTGAACGCCACCTCGATCCGGACCAGCAGCATCAGGGCCGTGACAATCAGCATGATCGTGCCCGTCAGCGCCAGGCTGCCTATGCTGTCGAGAAATGAATCGAGGTAAGGAACAATCTGCTCGCCGGCTTCCGGCATGAAATTGGCGAAAATGAAAGCCTGCAGATCCTTGGACCATTCGTTAAAAACCGGGAAAGCGGAAATGATGCCAAACACGACGGCAAGCAGCGGCACCATCGCCAGCAGGCTGGTGTATCCCAGTGATGCGGCCTCTTCGAAACAGCGGTCTTCCTGGAAATGCTTCCACACGTGACGCAACAGACGCTTCGCGCGGCGCAACAGACGCGGCAGATCCAGCGTGGAGGCGGTATTGTCGTTCATTTTTGTCTTCCGGGTTGTTTACCCTGCCGGGTCCAATTGCTACCATTCTAACCAAGAGAGCACCCATGACCATCAGAATCTTACATAATCCCCGCTGTTCAAAATCCCGCGCGACACTTGCATTGCTTCAGGATCAGGGCATTGAACCCGAAATCACCCTTTACCTGGACGCACCGCCCGACGCTTCGGAGCTGAAATCCATCCTGGGCAAGCTCGGCCTTGGCGCAAGGGAGCTGATGAGAAAAGGCGAGTCGGAATACCGGGAACTGGGGCTGAGCGATGAATCTCTGACCGAACAGCAGTTGATCGACGCCATGGTCGAAAATCCGCGGTTGATCGAACGCCCGATCGTACTCGCTAACAGTCGTGCCGCCATAGGGCGCCCACCTGAATCCGTTCTCGCAATCCTTTGAACAGCAAGAACCTGCTGAAAGCCGCCTACCTGGGCCTGATCCTGATGCAACCCCTTTGGCACGCCTTGTTGCCACCACCGTACGGCGCCGGAAACTGGGTGCTTGCCGCCGTGGCGACGGTACCGCTCCTGCTGCCTCTGAAGGGCTTGCTGGCCAATTCTTTACGTTCCATGACCTGGGCCGGTTACCTGGTCATGCTGTACCTTGTGATTGGGATCATGGAAGCCTGGAGCAATCCTCCCCAGAGGATTCCGGCCCTGGCGCAGACCGCTTTGGTCATCGTTTTCGTGGGGAGCGTACTGGTATTCAGCCGCCGGCAGGCGTGACCTCTGCCCGCACTTCCACCGGCTCGGTCGGAACGGCGAAAAAGTCCAGGTACAGGGCATTCAGACGCATCAATGCATGGGCAACGATGGTGGAAACGGAACCGGACCTCCTGACCACTTCGGGCTGCCGGTTCCATTCGGCCAGGAAGGCCTCCAGCCGTGAAATGCCCAGTTTATTGATCGAAGAAACCGCAACATTCGAATCCCGGAAACGCCGAAGCGTACGCGTGTCAAGCAACGCATCATAGCCTTCCAGTGAGGCCCTGATTGCATCCGAGTCGATCAGCCTATCCGGATAAAACAGGTTGATGTATGAGCGCACCAACGCTTTTCGCGCCGTGAGTTCCTCCTGCAACTCCAGCAGGGTTTCATCATCGAACCGGCCACCGCGGGCTTGCGGCCGGAGCAGGGAGATGTATAAAGCAGATTGCTCTGCCTGGTACAGGCTTTGCAGGTGCTGATTGATCCGGTCGGGAAGGTCGAGGTCAGGTTCGAACTCGTAGGGCGTGACGCCCAGTCCGGTCACGAACCAGTCACGCCACTCAGCCCCTTTCCGCCAGTTGGCATTGATGATTTCCGATGGTTTTTTCCTGGCCCCGGCAAGGTAAGTCAACCGGTTCGGAACCACCCGCAGGGCGCTGTCGCTGTCCAGGGTCGTCACTATCTTGGTTCCTACCCATTCCATCGGGCAACTGTCCCCGGCAACCTCCTCGGTTGCAGCGGCAAACAGGTAATGATACTCATCAGGACTGACGAAATTCGCTCCGAATACCCGGGTAAACTGCTCTTTCTCCCGGTATCTGCCGATCAGGTCAAAGCTCAGTTTTCCGTAATAATTGGCGACGTGCGGATCATCCGGCCGGACCGGCTCTGCCCGCCGTTCCACCCAGCGCACGTTTTCGTAACAGATTTCGATTTCACCCAGTCCGGACTGGTCAGCAATCAGGTAGGCGTCGGGGAAAAGCCCGATCAGGGCGCGCGTGGCTTCCAGTTCGCCGGTCATTTCGCAATACAGGTCGGGTTCACAGGGTCCGATCATCATGTCTTCCCGGCGATAGGCCGTTTGCTGAGTCGCACCTCCCTGCAACACGATATCGGCGCCCGGCTTGAGGTTTTGCTCGCGAAAAAGGAGCTCTGCCTCACGAATGCCAGCCACCAGTTCCTGCAATGTTATCCGGTAATCCGCCAGGCTGCGCTTCACCGGATCATTGATACCTGCCCCTTCCCCGCTGATGCAATCGACCTGCTGTTCCATCAGTTCGAGCAACTCAAAACCACGCTGACGCATCTGGTCTATCAACGCCTCGTTTTCCGGTGTTTGAAAATAAACCGGCGACTGCCGGGCAAACCAGACGACCAGGGTCGCCAGCCCGGACCATTCAAGCGGATTGGGAATGGGTTCGTCCGGCAAATCGCAGGCCGTTGTGAACCGTTCGTGCATGTATCCGAGTGAGAAATTGATCCGCTGCCACGGCGGCATCATCAGCTCTCTTCGAAGCTGGTCCACACCGAACGGCCCGTCGGGATCGCCGGCCAGTTCTTCCCTGCTGACCAGCTCCGATGACAAATCAACCAGGCTGGCCAGGCAGCCGTCAAATTGCTCTCGGGTCATGTTACCTGGCCCTGCAGCATCCTGGTTTGCCGCAAGACGTGTGCATGTTTCGACCGTCTCCGTAATCTGGCGACGGACCGGCTGATCGAAGTAGTAATCCATTTCCCTGACCATCAGGACCATTTGGGCAATGGTGTCCCCGATGTTTTGCCTGAGTGAAACCAGGCGTTCGGGGTCCGGCCGATCGCTCTGAAGATACTGAACTGCATCGAACGCCGCGGCCAGCGTTGAATTGATTCGCGGATCTATGGCCGCGAATTCTCTCGAAAACGTATTGGACAGGCGTGGCAAAAGTTCGGCGAGTAACCGGGGTATTCGCGAACGGGGAAGCGGTTCTGGGACAGTGACCGGTTCCGGGGATTCAATCATCTCCAGAAGGACAACCGGCTCTGATTGATTCTCTGATCCGTCCGGCAAGGTTTCCGATTCCGGTTCCCGCCCTGGTCCTGGTTCTGGTTCTGGTTCTGGTTCTGATACCGGCTCCGGTTCCGGGGTAAGTCGTTCGAGCGGCTCCTCCAATGGATTAGATGCCTGTTGATTCTGAATCAACATGTCAGATATCACCCAAAGTAAAGACTCGGTGAATGC
>JARFQZ010000101.1 GCA_029287515.1 Lysobacterales bacterium | reverse complement strand
CGTCTCAGGCGGACTTGATCGTGCCCTTGGGCATGACGCTTGCAACGGCGTGTTTTTGCACCTTGATCTGGACGTTTTCCGCCAGCTCAACCGTCACGAACGATTCACCCACGTGGGTAATTCGACCCAGCAAGCCACCGTTGGTGACCACTTCGTCCCCGTTACCGAGTTCTGCGACCAGCTTCTTGTGTTCCTTGGCGCGTTTCATCTGCGGACGGATCAGCAGGAAGTAAAAGATGACAAAGATGATGATCAGCGGCAGGAATGACATCAATCCACCTGGCTGAGCGGCGTCCTGCGCATATGCGCTGGAGATGAAGAAATCCAAGAGTTCCATGAGAATCCTCGTTTATAAACCCAGTGTTGTTTATGCGGTGGATATGGGGGCGATGCCAATTATCCTCAATCGCAGCCGGGCATTATAAATCATCAAGGCCCCAATGACAGTTTTTCAAGAAAATCAGCCGTAAAAGATTCCAACTCTCCTTTGGTAATGGCGTCGCGTAAGCCCTGCATCAGCTTCTGGTAGAACCGCAGGTTGTGAACCGTCATCAGGCGAGCGCCCAGGATTTCATTGCACCGCTCGAGGTGCTTGACGTAGGCCCGGGAGTAATTCAGGCAGGTTTCACAGTCACAATCCGGATCCAGCGGCCCGGTGTCCTGAGCGTATTTCGCGTTTCGGATCTTGAGAACGCCCCGGCTGGTGAAAAGATGGCCGTTTCGGGCATTGCGTGTAGGCATGACGCAGTCGAACATGTCGATACCCCGCTGCACACCGGCAATAATGTCTTCCGGCCGGCCAACACCCATCAGGTAACGCGGGCGGTCCTCCGGCAGTTCCGGAACCGTGAAATCCAGCACGCGGTCTCGCTCGTCATGGGGTTCACCGACCGAAAGCCCGCCGATGGCATAGCCGTGAAAACCGATCTCGACGAGTCTGCGGGCGGAACGCACCCGCTGTTTTTCATACATGCCTCCCTGCACGATGCCAAACAGCGCAGAGGGATTTCCCTCGTGTGCGCGTTTTGAACGTTCCGCCCAGCGCAACGACAGCTCCATCGATTCGCTGGCCTGTTCCGCGGTAGCCGGGTAAGGCGTACATTCATCAAAAATCATGACGATATCGGAACCCAGCGATTTCTGGACCGCCATGGACTCCTCCGGCCCCATGAACACTCTCGAGCCGTCTATGGGTGACGCAAACGTGACACCCTGCTCGGTAATCTTGCGGCGCTCGGCCAGGCTCCAGACCTGGAAACCGCCGGAATCGGTGAGGATGGGGCGCTTCCATTGCATGAAATCATGCAATCCACCGTGTTTTTCAATCACTTCGGTGCCCGGCCTGAGCAGCAGGTGAAAAGTGTTTCCCAGAATGATGTCGGCGCCCGTTTCACGCACTTCAGCAGGCGTCATTGCCTTGACCGTACCGTAGGTTCCCACGGGCATGAAGGCAGGGGTGCGGATGTCCCCGCGATCCAGGCTCAGCAGGCCTGTTCTGGCTCTGCCGTCGGTGTTGTAGACTGAAAATTTCAAACGCGAGCCGCCACCATGACGCGCTTGTGGTAGCGCAATTGTTCGTAGGCGTCCGGAGGTGGTTGCAGTACGCGGGCGCTGGAAAACCCGACCTTGCGCAACAGCCACATCAACGCATCCAGGCTGGGCACCAGGCATACGCCGGTAATGCTGGCCTCCGGCCCATGGGTTTCTTCAGTTTCATCGACGATTCCGAAACTCCCTTTCAGCGGCCGGACAAATTCGTAACTGCCGTAGTCCACGTATCCGGTCATCCCGGGGACGACCTGGGTTTCAATGATGCAGATATTTTTGCAGAGCGAACGGCAGACACGCAGGGCGCCAACGGGATCTTCAAGGTGATAGAGCAGGCCCAGCATCAGGACCACGTCAAACCGGCCCGGTTGCTCTGGGCCCTGCTGGTGCACATCCCCCTGCTGAAAAGTCAGCAGATCATAACCATAGATCTCTGCAATCAGCCGGCTGTCGTCAACGTGCTGCTGGCGCGCATCGATTCCCAGCACCGGCGAAAAACCACTCCGCGCCATGTTCCAGGCAAACCAGCCCTGGTGAGAGGCCAGGTCCACCACCGACAAGCCGTTCCATTCGGGCCCGATATCCTGTGCCAGGCAGTCCTGAAGCATTTGCCAGCGCGTGTCGTGAATGGCCTGTATATCGACCCCGTGGTAGGTGGGCGTGGTGCTGCCGTCGGGCAATTCGTAGGCGTAAAACCACTCCCTCGACTGTGCCTGTTCGATCGGGTTGGACATGAAAAACTCCGGGGCGCCAGATAAGTGGATGCCTGAATAGTGGATAGTTAAACCATGGAATTATGACAAGGGCTGGCTCAGAGAACCAGCATCGCATCACCATAGCTGAAAAAACGGTAGCTCTGCTCAACGGCATGGCGGTATGCCGCCAGCATCTCATCCGTGCCTGCCAATGCGCAGACCAGCATCAGCAGCGTGGATTCAGGCAGATGAAAATTGGTTACCAGTCCGTCGATCACCCTGAATTGATAGCCGGGATAGATGAAAATCCGGCTTTCGCCGGAAAAAGGCTGCAACTCACCGCTCGCGGCTGCCGTCTCGAGGCTGCGCACAGCCGTCGTCCCTACCGCGATGACCCGCCCGCCCCGCCCACGGGTACGTTGCACGGCTTCGCAAACACCTTGTGGAACTTCGAGCTGTTCCGCGTGCATCCGGTGATCCTCGATTCGATCGCAGCGAACCGGCTGGAAAGTCCCGGCGCCCACGTGAAGCGTGACTTCCACGCGCTCAACGCCCATGGCGTCTATCCGGCGCAACAAGGGATCATCGAAATG
>JARFQZ010000041.1 GCA_029287515.1 Lysobacterales bacterium | reverse complement strand
TGCTGCTGGATACCTCGCAGGAGAACGCGGAAAAAGGCAAGGCTTATTCGGAGGGGCTGTTGAAAAAGGCCATAGAAAGGGGCCGCTCGACGCCGGAAAAAGCCGCGATCCTGCTCAACCTGATCACCCCGACCACCAGCTATCACGACCTTCAGGGCTGTGACCTGGTGATCGAAGCCGTATTCGAGAACCAGGACCTCAAGGCAAAAGTGACTGCCCTGACCGAGGCGGTGGTTCCTGAAAGCTGTGTCTTCGCCAGTAACACCTCCACCCTGCCCATTACCGGCCTGGCAAAGGCCTCCCAACGGCCTGAGCAGTTCATCGGCCTGCACTTCTTCTCACCGGTCGACAAGATGCCGCTGGTGGAGATCATTCTGGGTGAAAAAACCAACGATGAAACCATCGGCCGCAGCCTGGACTACATCCAGCAGATCCGCAAGACGCCGATCGTGGTGAACGACAGCCGTGGGTTCTATACCAGCCGCGTGTTCAGCACGTTCACGGCCGAAGGCATCATGATGCTTGCCGAAGGCGTTAAACCCGCCCTGATCGAAAACGCCGCGAAGATGGTCGGCATGCCGGTCGGGCCGCTGGCGGTCACCGACGAAGTGACGCTGGAACTCGCGCACAAGATCGGCAAGGAAACCGCCGCAGCCCTCGGACAGGATTACCCGGCCGACCCAAGCCAGGAAGTCATCCAGGCGATGGTGGAGAAACTGGACCGCAAGGGTAAACGCTTCGGTAAAGGCTTTTATGCCTATCCCGAGGATGCCACCAAGCACCTGTGGCCCGGGCTGGGCGAGCACTTCCCGGTCAGCGAAGAGCAACCGGATATCGTTGAACTGCAGAAGCGCCTGATGAACATCCAGGCGCTGGAAACCGCCCGCTGCGTCGAGGAAGGAGTGGTGACCCACGCCGAGGACGGAGACATCGGCTCGATCTTCGGCTGGGGTTTTCCGCCTTACACCGGCGGCACGCTGTCCTATATTGACACCATGGGTGTCCGGAATTTCGTGGCCGAATGTGACCGCATGGCGCAAGCCTACGGCGACCGCTTCAAGGTTTCGGACTGGCTGCGCAACCGGGCAGAGCAGGACCAGCCCTTCCACCAATAGGACAGATCGATGAAACGCCTGATTTTCGACGAAGACCACGAGATGTTCCGTGACTCGGTGCGCAAGTTCATGCAGGCCGAAATCTCCCCGCAGGTCGAACGCTGGCGTGAACAGGGCATCTGCGATAAAGATGCATTCCTGAAAGCCGGCGAGCAGGGGCTGCTGTGCATGTGGGCCGATGAACAGTACGGTGGAATGGGTATCGAGGATTTCCGCTTCGAGCAAATCCTCATCGAGGAGACCTTGCGCCACGGAGACCTGGGCCTGTTCCTCACTCTGCACAGCCGGCTGGTCGGGCCTTACATCGGGCACCTGGGCAGCGAGGCGCTGAAACAGCGCTTGCTGCCAAAATGCATCACGGGTGAGACCATCCTGGGCATTGCGATGACCGAACCAGGCGCCGGCAGCGACCTGGCAGGTATGAAGTCACGCGCTGTCCGTGATGGCGATGACTGGGTCATCAGCGGTTCCAAGACCTACATCTCCAACGGGATCAATGGCGGGGCTTTCGTGGTGGCGGCGCGCAGCGTGCCGGATAAACCCCACGGCATCGGCCTGTTCGTTGTGGAAGAAGGCATGGAGGGCTTCAGCCGCGGCCGCAACCTGGCCAAGATGGGACTGAAGGCCCAGGATACCGCGGAGCTGTTCTTCGAAAACGTACGGGTCCCTGCTGAAAACGTGCTCGGCGACCCGGAACGGGGGTTCTACAGCCTGATGCATTTCCTTGCGGAAGAACGGTTGATCAGCGCCTGCCAGGCAGTCGCCCACGCACAGGTGGCTTTCGACATCACGATGGATTACATACTGGAAAGAAAAGCCTTCGGCAAGCCGATCGGCGCCTTCCAGAACAGCCGCTTCAAGATGGCGGACATGCGGACGCAATTGGACGTGTGCCAGACCTTCGTCGATCAGTGCGTGATGATGCATCTCGATGGTGAGCTGAGTTCCGACCTGGCTGCCGAGGCCAAGCTCCACGCAACCGAGCTGGAATCGCGGGTCATGGACGACTGCGTGCAACTGCACGGCGGAGCCGGCTACATGAGCGAGTACCGCATCTCGCACATGTTCGCGGACGCCAGGGTCTCACGCATCTACGCGGGCAGCTCCGAGATCATGAAGGAAATAATCGCCCGCAGCATCGGACTGGATGAGCGGAGGTTGAGCGGCTAATCCCGGGGCAGCTCGGGGAAAGTCTTCTGCAACATGTACTCCAGGGCAGCGTCGACAGATTCTTCGGACAGGTCTTCGCGCCCGCCTTTACCCGGCATGTCCAGGTAACCCTTGGAAGCATGATCAGACAATACGGCGACCCATAGGTCGGATCGCCTCGACCAGTCTGCCTCTTCACCGATAACCGGTGCACCGGCCTCCCCCGTGTCATGACAGGAGGCACATGCGGTATCGTAGGTTTCCTGCCCTTTCAGCAACTGGTCCTCACGCCAAGCTTCCGCCTGCGCGGTTTTCTCCGGGGACTCCGAGGTGACCGCTGGTGCTTCACTCTCACCGGAACAGGCGAACAGGAATACCGTTGAAAAAAGCATCGGAACCAGCAGAGTGCGCAACATGCCTTGGCCTCACACGTCGTTATGTTAGGAATCACTTATATTATATCACCGTAATCACGCCAATCACTCGACCCGAAAGTTTACCGGTGAGATAATTGCCGTCCGGCCGGTATGCGGCTGTTTCCGAACCGACAAGGAAAGCGCCCATTTCCATTTTCGCTAAAGCCCTGAAAACCGCCAAGGCGACCACCGCCCTGCTTGCGATCAGCTTCAGCACCATCGTGCTGACGACGCTTCTATGCATCCTGGCTGTCGGAAAATTTCTCGCACCAACGGAGTCCTTCCGCAACCGGATGAGGCAGGTGCTTGCAGGCTTGGCGGAATTCTGGATTTCAGTGAATAACGCGATTTTCTCACTGTACCGTAACCCGAAATGGGACATCCAAATACCCGAAAACCTTGACCACCAGGGATGCTACCTGGTCAGTTCCAACCACCAGTCCTGGGTTGATGTGCTGGTCCTGCAGATGTGTTTCAATCACAAGCTGCCGTTTTTCCGGTTTTTCATCAAGAGCCAGCTGTTCTGGGTGCCTTTTCTTGGAATTGCCTGGTGGGCGCTGGACATGCCTTTCATGAAACGACACTCCAGGGAAAAAGTCGCTAGTCAGCCGGGCTTGAAGGGCCGCGACCTGGAAAACGCCAGGAAGGCCTGCGAGAAATTCAGGACCATTCCGGTTGCGATGACCAATTTCCCGGAGGGAACGCGCTTTTCCAAGGAAAAAAGGGAACAGAGAAAAAGTCCTTACCGGAACCTTTTGCAACCCCGTATCGGCGGTATCGGCCAGGTGTTCTATGCGCTGGCAGACGAACTGGACGCACTGATTGACGTGACCATCATTTACCCCCAAACCAGGATAACGGGCAGAGGCCCGACTTTCTGGGAGTTGCTCAGCGGCGAGATTACGGAAATCATCGTCCGCGCCGAACAACGGACCATTCCACCGGAACTCCTCGGTAAGAATTTCAGGACGGACCGGGCATTTCGCAGCGAACTGGAAGCATGGATGGATCGGCTGTGGCAGGAAAAAGACCAGCTCATTTCGAGCATCCTGGATCAGCGCTCTCCCGTCAGATAAGCCCCAGTATCAACCCGAGCCCCACTCCGAACAACAATACCCCGACCAGGGTCTGGACGCTTTTCATCGTGACCTTGTGCAGGTAACGCTTTCCGATCATCACGCCGGCGAATGCGGCCAGCGCCCCGGTAATCACCAGCGGCCACCCGCTGAACTGCGTGAAGTCGCCGCCGGCAGCGGCGAACAGCGCGACATATACCGAGATTCGCGTTAGGTCGACGAGGAAGCCAATCACGGCGTTGCTCCCCACGAACCGCTCCGTGCTCAATCCGGATTTGGCCAGGAAGGCCGAGCGCAGTGCGCCCTGGTGACCCGAAAACCCCCCGAAAAAACCTGACAAAAGCCCGCCCAGCGGCAAGTATTTACGATCGAATTCCATGCGCCGGAACCTGGGCATCAGTTCGAACAGCGCAAAACCGATCATCAGGATGCCGATCACCAGTTTCACCGGGGTGACTTCGGAAACAACCTGCTCATTCACCGCAACGCTCATGGATGCAGAAAGGCGGGACACCCAGGCCAGGGCCATCGCGCCGAAAATGGCGGCCACGATAGCTGTCAGGCCAAATTTCAGCACGACCTCGCGGTCGGCATGCCTGCCAAGTAAGGAAACCTTGAATACGTTATTGGCCCCATGCACCAACGCCGTCGCCACTACCGCCATTTCCACCGGAAAGAACAGTGCGAAGACCGGCAGCATAAGGGTGCCAAGCCCAAAACCCGAGTACATGGTCATGCCAGCAGCCAGGAACGCCGCTGCACCCACCATCAGGAAGTTGACCAATTCCATTTTTAAAGCGTGAAGCCCGCTACCGGCCCGTCAGGGTGCGCCCGCGGCCTGGGCCGCAGTCGTCTCCTGGGCATAGGTCTCCGAGGCCTGCCAGACCCGCATCAGGTTGCCACCCATGATCGCCGCTATGTCTTCGAATGAGTATTCCAGTCTCAGAAATTCGGCGATCAGGTTCGGATAATCCGAGACGTCCTTCATGCCTTTCGGCAGGCTGTCACCAACCCCGTCGAAGTCAGAACCGATACCTACATGCTCCACGCCCACCAGGCCAATGACATGCTGAAAATTCGCCACAACATCGCTCAGATCAGCATACGGAAACGGGTGGTCCTCACGCCATGCCTCGCCGAACGCCTCGGCTTCTGCGCCGTGCTCGTCAAAACCGTTTTTCTCCAGGTAGGCCTCGCGCGCTTCGCTCATGGTGTCGTACCACTCACGGGCTTCCTGGGTAAGAAAGCTGGAGCCAAAATTTATCTGGATCACGCCACCCTTTTCAGCCATCGCCTTGATCATATCGTCGCTCATGTTGCGCTCCCATCCCGGCGTGAAAGCCCGGGCGGACGAATGAGACGCGATCACCGGCACCTTTGACAATTCCAGCACCTGCCAGAAGGCCTCGTCTGAAACATGGGAGATGTCGATCATCACGCCCTGGCGGTTCATTTCCCCGATGAGTTCCTTGCCAAACGGGCTCAGCCCGTTCCAACGGCGCTCCTCGTCATAGGAAGAATCGGAAATGTGGTTACTGAGCGAATGCGCCAGCGTGATGTAGCTGATGCCACGGTTTTTGAAGAATTCGACGTTTTCAAGGCTACCTTCCAAGGGAGACCCGTTCTCCATGCCCATGGCCAGGCCCATCAGGCCCAACTGGCGCGCCTTGAGCGCCTGCTTCGGAGTCTTCACGATTGCAAACTTCCTGGGCGCCCGGCCAGCGATCGCCTCGACCCGGTCGATCAGGCGGTTTGCGAGTTCGAAAGCACCCCCGTCATCCCCGGATTCGGCCGGTGTGTAAATGGACATGAACGGGATATTGAGACCACCCTTGCGGGCCCTTTCATAATCGAAGTCACCGGTCTCGGTTTTTCCGGTGACGTCAGACCATTCCTCTTCCAGGCGGTAAGGCACGTCGATGTGCGTATCTAACAGCATGTACTTTTGCGCCAGCATGTGCGCCGAGGCCTGGTAGTCTGGTTTTCGCTCTTCGGCCATGGCCGTGGAAACCGTCAGAACACATGCGGCGGCACAGGCAGTCATTACTAAGAATTTCATGTTTTACTCCGTAATCCCGGGCGAGCGAATGTCGCCCCAGGCTTCAATTTTTCCGTCCGTCTCAATGGCGTAGTCCACCATGTTGTCGCCATCAAATATCCAGCGGGTCTGAAATCGCTCGCCCCTGACCAGCATCGGCAGCCAGTGTTTATCGTCTTCCCACATTTCATCGAACGGTATCTGGTCCAGGGGGGTCCACAAAGGCTCGGCTTCGCGCGATTCGGTGGGCGTTCCCTCGAAATCGCGGGTCCGGTAAACCCAGACATGGATGGAATATCCGTCGACAAACTGGAACCGGTGCTCTCCGCAGTATTCCAGGTTGCTCACCGTGATGGCCAGTTCTTCCTGGCATTCCCTGATCGCTGCTTTCTCGGGGGTCTCGCCCGGATCGACTTTGCCGCCAGGCCCATTGACCTTGCCTTTCCCCAGCCCGGTCTTCTTGTTGATCAGCAGGACTTCATCATCCCGGAACACGAAAACCAGCGTTGCGGGATCCTTGGCCTGCCATTGACTCCAATCGATATCGGACAGCCTGTTCACGTAACGCTGGCCTTGCAGAACTTGCGTTTGCCTACTTGCAGAATGCCGGAGAAACCGGGATCGAGCCTGAGTGTCCGGTCACTGATTTTTTCACCATCGATCTTGACACCGCCCTGCTGAATCATCCGGAACGCCTCCGAATTACTGCTGGTCAGCCCGCACTGGCTGAGCGCGGCGGCAATCCCGATCCCCTCACCGGAGGTTTGCAGTGTTTGCTCCGGGATATCATCCGGCATCTGGCCGCGCTGAAACCGCGATATAAAAGCCTCGCGCGCTGCTACCGCCGCCTCACGTGAATGAAACCGCTCGATGATTTCCTCGCAGAGCAGGAACTTGACATCACGCGGATTGCGGCCGCCGGTCACATCCGCCTTCAGATCCGACAGTTCCTGGTTGCTGCGGAAACTCAGCAGGTCGAAGTAACGCCACATCAACTCATCGGATATCGACATCAACTTGCCGAACATCTCGTCCGGCGATTCGGTGATGCCCACGTAGTTGTTCAGCGACTTGGACATTTTCTGCACGCCGTCGAGCCCTTCGAGCAAAGGCAGCGTGATGATGATCTGCGGCTCCTGCCCGTAGTGCTGCTGCAACTGGCGCCCGACATGCAGATTGAACTTCTGGTCCGTGCCGCCCATTTCCACGTCACATTCCAGCATCACGGAGTCGTAGCCCTGTGCCAGCGGGTAAAGAAATTCGTGAATGGCGATGGGCTGATTGTTCTTGAAACGGGTTTTGAAATCTTCACGTTCCAGCATGCGGGCGACGGTGTAGGTAGCCGCCAGTTTCACCATGCCGTCCGAACCCAAAGCGTTGAGCCACTCGGAGTTGAAACGGATTTCAGTCTTTTCAGAATCCAGGATCTGGAACACCTGGCTGGCGTAGGTTTCAGCATTTTCCTGCACCTGTTCCGGGCTCAGCGGCTTGCGGGTCACGTTTTTTCCGGTCGGATCACCAATCAGTCCGGTGAAATCACCGATCAGGAAAATAACCGTGTGCCCCAGGTCCTGGAACTGGCGCATTTTGTTGATGATCACGGTATGCCCGATGTGCAGATCGGGCGCCGTCGGATCAAACCCGACCTTCACGCGCAAGGGCCGGCCAAGCTTCAGCCGTTGCTCCAGTTCTTCCGGTTTTGTTATCTCGTCGGTGCCGCGGGCGATCAGGGCCAGCGCATTGTCTAAATCGGTCATGCCAGTTTCCAACAGGGAATTGCGCATTTTACAACAAAGATTGACCCAGTTGCGGCCTGTCAGTAAGGTAATCAGGCCTGAACCAGCAGAGGAATGCGTGGTCATAAGTCGTCATGGATAAGCCGGGCTTAATAACAAAAATACAACAGAGTCTGCACGATGACAGCCACTGGCTGACCCGCCGGAAACTGGTGATCTTCGGCATCACCCTCATTCTGACCGGACTGCTGCTGGGATTGTTCGAATCCGGGGACGAGCCGGAGCCTGTCAGGCGGCCGGATGTCATCGAACTGCCCATTCCTGAAAGAGACGTGCCGTCCCAACCTGAAGGAACCGGAGAGGGGGGAGCAGTCAGCGTGCTTACAGTGCCCGGCGAAGATGACTGGGTACAGGTAAAAGTCCGACGCGGACAAACCCTGGATTCCATATTCCGCAGCCAGAAAATCCCGATTGCCCTGCTCCACCAGATCATGTCGCTCAACGCCGATACAAAAGGCCTGAAAAAAATCAGGCCGGGCGATGTCTTCGAATTCCGCTTCGACGCCGATGGCAATTTCGAGAAAATGCGCTATGCGCTCGACGAAGCACGCTACCTGATCGTCAGGCAGGAAGGCGTCATGCTCAGCGCCGACATCCAGCAACGTGAAATTTATACCGCGGTAGCCGAAACCGAAGGCGTCATTCAGTCTTCACTGTTCGTGGCAGGTAAACGGGCCGGCCTGAGCGACGCAATGGTCATGAAACTGGCCAATATTTTCGGTTGGGACATCGATTTCATCCTGGATATCCGTAAAGGCGACCGGTTCATGCTGGTCTACGAGAAACTGTACCGGGAAGGCGAGTTTCTCCGTGACGGTGACATCCTCGCTGCGACGTTCATCAACCAGGGTGAACGTTTCCGCGCGGTTTATTTCGAAAACGGCGACGTGGCTGGCTACTTCGCTCCGGACGGCCGCCCCATGCGCAAGGCATTCCTGCGCGCCCCGTTGAATTTTTCCTACATCAGTTCCGGCTTCAATCCCCGTCGCATGCACCCGGTGCTGAAGCGGGTCCGGCCGCATAACGGTATCGATTACTACGCACCGCGAGGAACCCCCGTATATGCCGCCGGCGAGGGTAAGGTTACGCGCTCTGCCTACTCCAGGGCCAACGGCCATCATGTTTTCATCAAGCACGCCAACAGCATCGAGACCAAGTACCTTCATTTCACCAGCCGCGCCGTTAAAAAGGGTCAGAAGGTCAAACAGGGCCAGACCATCGGTTATGTTGGTTCTACCGGGCTGGCCACCGGGCCTCACCTGCATTACGAGTTTGTGGTGAACGGGGTACACCGGAATCCACGGACGGTGCCGCTACCCAAGGTGGAGCCGCTGAAGGGTGGTACGCTCACCGCATTCCAGGCGCAGGCCGCGCCCATGCTGACCCAGCTGAGCCGGCTCGAGTCGGCGTCCCTTTACGCGAGCCGGGAGTGAACCCGGAGCTGTATATCGGGATGATCTCCGGCACCAGCCGGGATGGGGTCGACGCCGCGCTGGTGCGTTTCAACGACAACTGGCCGGAAGTGATCGAGGCCGACTGCGTTCCCTACCCCCCCGATCTCGC
>JARFQZ010000039.1 GCA_029287515.1 Lysobacterales bacterium | reverse complement strand
GCGAGATCGGGTTTTCGCCGTTTTACCGCTGCACACCCTTCGGCTTCGAAGGCGAAGACTTCATCAACGCGGTGGCCCGGGTGAACACCACCATGGCGCCGCTGCAACTCAGAACCTACCTGGTTGAGCTGGAAAACCAGCACCAGCGTGACCGGGAAGCCCCCAAGTATTCGAGCCGGACACTCGATGTAGACATTCTCCTGTATGACGACCTTTACCTGTTGTCGCCGCAGCTGGAAATTCCGCGGGAAGAAATCCTCCGGGCTGGCTATGTACTCAAACCATTGGCCGACCTGGCGCCCGGGCTGGTCCACCCGGTTAAAAGGCAACGTATGCTCGACCTGTGGAATGCTTTTCCCGGGGATAAGGCAGGGCTGAGACCGATGGACTTTCCGCTTGGCTAGACGTTCAGCGAACGGCCGCCGTCTACCGCCAGGATCTGCCCTGTGACATAGGGTGCATCCAGCGCAAGGTAGGCCACGGCCGAGGCGATATCGGCAGGGCTACCCACCCGTTCCAGCACCACCTTTTCGAGGATGGCCTGTTTCTCCTGCGTATCCGGCTCGTTGGCCGGCCAGAGAATTGCCCCGGGCGAAACGCCATTGACCCGGATCGACGGCCCCAACTCCTGGGCCAGTGCCTGCGTCATCATGGCCAGGCCGGCTTTCGACATGCAGTACACCGCGTGCCCCGGCATGGGACGTTCGGCGTGGATATCGATGATATTGATGACATTGCCGCCTGCGGTTTGAAGATCGTCGAGCAATTCCTGCACCAGGAAATAAGGGCCGCGCAGGTTGCTGTTCAGCAAGTCGTCCCATTGCCAGGCCTTTGTCTGCCCCATGACCGTGGGATAAAACCGGGACGCGTTGTTGACCAGGATGTCCAGCCTCTCGAAATGTTTCCTGGCTTCCCCGGCCAGCTGCTCCAGGCCTTTCGGAGAAGACAGGTCGGCCTGCGCCGGAAATGCGCTTTCTGCCCTTTCTGCGTTCAGTTCGTCGACCAGCTTGAGCGCCGCAGACTCACTCGAATTGTAATGAATCAGCACATCGCAGCCCCGTCGATGGAGCGCTTTGCTGGTTTCCGCCCCGATCCTGGCAGCGGCCCCGGTTACCAGTGCTGTTTTTCTGCTGGACATGTACTTTTCACTCAAACACACTTGCAATCTATGCCTCGCAACAGCCTGCCCGAACCTACCGAAGATCTCAAGCCGCTGAGCGAGGAACTGTGCGCCCGAATGCGCAGCAATCTCGATGAAGACGGGCTGATACCCTTTTCGCGCTTCATGGAAATGGCCTTGTATGAACCGGGCCTGGGCTATTATTCGGCCGGCCTCCACAAGCTGGGCCCGTCGGGAGATTTTGTCACGTCCCCCGAACTGGGTTCGCTGTTTGCAGCCTGCCTGGCCGGCCAGGTTTCTGAACTGATTACAGAGCTCGGCGCATGCGACATCCTGGAAATCGGCGCCGGTACGGGCCGGTTGGCTATCGATCTGCTTGAAAACCTGCCGGTGGAACACCTGCCTGAGAGATACCTGATCCTGGAACGCAGTGCGGACCTCCGGGAGGTCCAGCGCCAGCAAATAGGCAGACGTGAAGACCTGCTTCAACGTGTCGAATGGCTGGACGAACCGCCTGCCGAAGCCTGGCAGGGTGTGCTGTTGGCGAACGAGGTGCTTGATGCACTCGCGGTCGAACGGTTCAGGCAGGGTGAGAACGGTATCGAGCAAATGTGTGTCCGGGCGACAGGGAACGGGCTGAGCTGGGGGTTCAGGCCGGCACCCCCGGAACTGAAAAAGGCGGTTGCCCGTATCGCCTCGGACACCGGGGGTGAGTTCCGCACCGGCTACCGCTCGGAGATCAACCTGCGCCTGGAGCCATGGCTCCGTTCGGTAACTGCATCCATGAGACGCGGCCTGGCGCTGTTTATCGACTATGGCTATCCCAGGCGCGAGTACTACCTGGCGGAACGTTCAGACGGAACCCTGATGTGCCATTACCGGCACCACGCACACGACGATGTATTTTTCTGGCCTGGTTTGCAGGATATTACGGCCTGGGTGGATTTCACCGCGCTGGCTGAAGCTGCCGACGCCTGTGGCCTGGATGTCGAGGGATACACCAGCCAGACGATGTTCCTGCTGGGTTGCGGGCTCGATCGCCTGCTGATGGATCACAGCACGACAAGCGAGGACGGCGGAGTAGCGATCAGTGCCGAGGCGAGACAACTGACCCTTCCGGGAATGATGGGTGAGAAGTTCCAGGTGATGGGTCTCGGCAGGGGCCTGGACACGCCCCTGCGCGGTTTCAGTTTGCAGGATTTAAGGCATCGCCTATAGCCGAAATCCTGGCCTCCCTTATCTTTTCCCCGATCTGCCTGCCTTCCAGACCCGCCGTTGGGACAGCAGAGGCACGCACCGCCAGAGCTGCCTCCAGTGCCATTCGCAGTCGCCCGGCCTGTGGATAAGAGCGATCCTCCAATCCTTTTCGACCCCGGTAATCCGCTTCGCAGGCCAGCAGGAAATCATCCATGCGCTCCGGCCGGCGCAGCAGGTCGGCATCCTCGATCAGTTTCAGAACCGTAGCGGGCCTGGCTTCAAGCAGCCGGTGGCAGCGCAGGTGAAGTTCGCAGACGATCAGCGCGAGGCTGGCGTATGCACCCGGAACCCGTAACCGCTCGCAAACATCGCGCACCAGTGGCACACCACTTTTTTCGTGTCCGATGTGGGAAGGCAGCCTGGCTTCCGGAGTCAGCGCTTTCCCCAGGTCGTGGAGCAATAATGCGAATACGACCCGGGCGCTACAGCCCATCGAGGCGGCCAGGTTCATCGTCATCATCACGTGGATTCCGGTATCGATCTCAGGATGATGCTGTTCCGGTTGCGGGACTCCAAACAAGCTGTCGACTTCCGGCAGGAGCACCGCCAGTGCGCCGCAATTCCTCAGCACTTCGATGAACGTCGCCGGCTTGCTGGTGGACAGCGCTTTTTCAAACTCTGCCCAGACCCGTTCAGGCACGAGGTATTCAATTTCACCCGAACCGACCATGCCTGTCATCAGCCGGAGCGTTGACGGATGGATTGTGAACCCGAGTTCACGGTAGCGGGCGGCGAACCGGGCGACCCGCAAGACTCTCAGGGGGTCTTCGCTGAAGGCATCGGAGACGTGGCGCAGTACGCGTTGCCGGAGGTCGTTCCGGCCGTCAAACGGATCGATCAGGGTGCCCTGTTCATCGCGAGCCATGGCATTGATGGTGAGATCCCTGCGGGCAAGGTCCTGCTCAAGCGTCACCCCGGCATCAAAATCCACGGAAAAGCCGTGATAACCATGCCCCTGCTTACGCTCGGTTCGCGCCAAAGCGAACTCCTCACCCGTGTCAGGGTGCAGAAACACCGGGAAAGACGCACCCACCTGGCGGTAGCCCTGCGCCAAAAGTTCTTCAGGCGTACTCCCGACAACCACCCAATCCCGCTCGTGTATCTTCTTCCCCAGTAATTCGTCGCGAACAGCTCCACCGACCAGGTAGACCTTCGCCATTTCAGACATCCGCCTTTTTGCGGCACCGGTCCAGCTGCTCCTGGTGGCCCTTGCCGGCCAGGTAAAACGGCACGGTGTTTTCAATGGAACGCGGGCTGATACCGAATCGCCACAGGCTGTTCTCAACGCTGGTGTTGTCTGTCTGCAGTGACCGGTAGTTGTCGGAGGAAAACGGCTTGCCCGGCACAAAATCCATCACCCGGCCCTGCAAGCGGGACAGTGCATCCGGCAGGCCGATAATCTTGCGCTTTCGCCCGATGACACAGGCGGTAAATTCGACCAGTTCGCGCAGCGTGTATTCTTCGGGCCCCACCATGATCAGGGTCTGGCCGAAGGTCTCCGGGTCATCAAGAGCCGACGTCATGGCAGCTACAACGTCCCCCACCCAAACGGGCTGCAACTTCGAGTCCGGACAGGCCAGGGGCATTACAGGCGCGGCTTTCAGTAGCCCTGCAAACCGGTTAAAAAAACTGTCGCCTTCTCCAAAAATCACGGAGGGCTGCACAATCGTACTATTCAGTCCTTCTGCAGACCGGATCAGATCCTCTGCCTCGCCCTTGCTCTTGAGGTAGTAGCTGCTCCCTTTACCCGCGTTCAGAGCACTCACCTGAACCAGGCGGTGCACGCCCTGTTTCAGACAGGTGTTTATCATTCTCTGCGTGAGTTCCACGTGCGCTTTCCGGAACCCTTTACCCTTGCGCCCTCTCTCATTGAGGATGCCGACCATGTTGATGACTGCATCCGCACCGGCAAAATGCTTTTCCAGTTGGTCGTCGTCATGAATATCGGCCTGTCTGACCTCCAATCGTGGAATGACCGTGAGCTCGCGGCACCCGGGCTTGTAGCGGCTCAGGACCCTGCAGTCATGACCGGCGGCGGATAAGGAGGGCAACAGGTGATGACCCAGAAATCCGGTGGCCCCCAGCAGAACGATTTGCATAGTTTGCTCCTTTGCCTGAGTTAGCTTCAGCCGGATGTTCGGCACACGACCTCTGCCGATGATCCGGTGTGCGCTGAACCGGGTTCAGACTCGTCGAATGCGGGCATTCGGGAAGACACCCGCGATACGGAATTTTGCATCCGCCAGTCGTAGATTGTGGAAAACGCCAGGACACGCGGAATGTAATCCCTGGTCTCGAAATAAGGAATCGTTTCAACCCAAATCGCCGGATCTTCCGTCTTGCGCTCTGTCATCCAGCGTTCAACAACGTGAGGACCTGCATTATAGGCGCCGGACACCAGTACCTGATTATTTCCGAAGCGGTCAAGGAGATCCCGAAGATAAGTCGTACCGAAGCGTATATTGTCTTCTGCCCGCATGAGCTGCTGATAGCCCGTGTACTTGAAAGAGTGTTGCCTCGCCAGTTGCCTGGCCGTACCCGGCATCACCTGCATCAGCCCGCGAGCTCCGGCTGATGAGATCGCATCCTCCGCCATGGCGCTTTCAGAACGCATCAGGCCCATTACCCATGCTGAATCGAGACCGCGGTTGCTGGCCTGCTCTTCCACCAGGCCGGCGTACTCCAGCGGAAACCGCCACTCGTACCAGCGCAGATCGCCGCTGTTTCCCAATGCGAAAATAGCCATGTCAGGCCAGTTTTCCTGGGTGGACAGTGCAGCGGCCGCCCGAAGCCCATCCCGGTCCAGTGTTTTAACTGCAATTTTCCACTCACTTCGAGACCAGTTGGGAATACCTGCTTTGCGCAGCTCCAGCGCCCGTTGAAAACCCGCCTGCTCTCTCAGGGTATCAACATGTGCCCGGGTTACATTCGGTTCCTCCGGACAGATGGTATAGGGGAGATCCAGCAGGTCAGCAGCAAGGAACCCATAATAGTTCGCCTCCAGTGCAAGCTCGGCCAGCAGAGCCTCCGATGCTTCCCTTTCACCGGTTTCGAAAAGCGCGCGTGCATTCCAGAACCTCCAGCGAGCGTCGTCACGCTGTTCCGGCGGCATACCTTCAATCGTCTCTACCGCGTCGCCCCAGAATTCGTTGGACAGGTTGAACCGGACCCACCACTCCATCAGCTTTCCGTCTCTGAGCGGCACTGGAACGGCGTCCATTCGAACGGGTGTGCCATCCACCCCTTCAACTGCCGACCACAGGGCAATTTCCCTAAGGATCCCTCCCCTGGTATCGCTTCCCCAGCTGAAACCGGACTCTATTGCCAGCCAGGTTTCCCAGGCCCGGTCCGGATCGGACCTGGCCAGCCTTCTGAGTCCGTAAGCAGCGATTTTCCGGCTTTTGTCCTGGTCAGGCCATTTCGCAGCCTTTTTCAGCTGCCGGTAAGCACTCCGGTCCAGCTGATACCACCGGTCGGCCCAGACCTTGTCTTCCGGCGCCAGGTAACGCGACAGGTAGAGAGTGAATTTGGGCTGCCTGGCTTCCATTGCTCTTGTGATCCGCTCCCACGCCAGTCCGCTGGTGACACCTCCTTCGCTTTTCAACCACCGAAAAACGGGATCACAGGCATCGGGTTGGGACTTGCCCACCGTCCATAGCGACTGTGCGACAGAAACCAGGCCCTCGGTTTGCCCAGTCTTTATGCGTGCCTGCGCCAGGAAGCAATCGACCTCGGTGTCTTCGATCTCACCGGGCGCATGCTGCAGCAGGGATTCCCACCGGCCGCTTTCACCCAGCGTGCGAAGCCATGCCCGTTCAAGACCCGCGGTGAACGCCCAGTCCCTGTGCCCGGACAGGAACCCTGCCATTTCTTCGTCAGGCACCTTCGCACGCCGGTGACGCAGGTCCTCATAACGCAGATACGGGTATAACAGATAATCTTCGAGTTGAGGCATCAACCGCTCAAAATCGGCGCGGCTGCCGTTTGCCGCGGCCCGCCAGGCCGTGCTGAATTTTTCCCGTTCCGCGGAGTCGCCGGTGTCGGCGACCGCACTGGAAATCAGCGCCGATATCAAAAACAGCAAATTCAGCCCTGTTTGCGAGAGCGCCGTAGGGTTAAACTCGAGTGGGCGGCTGCACCGCCGGGCACGCTGAGCGAGACTTTTGATCAAGAGGGAAATCACGAGCACCAGAATATGAAAATGAGCCTTAATCAGCAAGCAGATGATCGTTGAATTTGCATTGACCGGCCTGCTCGCCGGGTATCTTGCCGGATTCCTGGGTATTGGCGGGGGGTTCGTGGTAGTGCCTGCACTGACCTTTTTCTTCCTCAGGGACCCTCAGACAGCCCCGTGGGCCATCCACATGGCCATTGCCACATCATTGGGCACCATGCTGCTGACATCGCTGAGTTCGATCATCGCGCACCATTGGAAAAAGGCGGTGCGGTGGTCAGTGGTCCGATCTCTCGCGGCAGGCCTGGCCGCCGGCGCCGTGCTGGGCGCGGCCATCGCCAACAGCCTGCAGGCTGAATCCCTGATCCGGGTCGTGGGTATTTTTGCCGTCCTGGCCGGCCTGCAGTTGATCCTTGGCCGCAAGCCCATCGGGGAAAAACCGTTACCGGGCCAACCCGGCGCCAGTTTCACTGGTCTTGTCATCGGTGCGATATCCAGCCTGGTTGGAATCGGAGGGGGAGCCCTGACGGGACCCTGGCAATTATGGCACGGAGTGAAAGCCCAGAACGCCGTTGCAACTTCTGCGGCATGCGGTTATCCGATAGCCATCGCCGGCTCCATCTCTTTCGTATTCTTCGGGCTCCGCGGTGACATGCCCGCCGGAGCACTGGGATATCTCCACCTGCCCGCTTTCCTCGGAATTGCGGTGACCAGTGTTTTTGCAGCGCCCCTGGGTGCAGCCACCGTACACCGACTGCCGCCCGAACTGGTAAAGAAAATCTTTGGGGGTTTCCTGGTCCTGGTCGGAATAAGAATGCTGATCGGGTTCCAGGCCTAGTTCCGCAGGCCGGTACCCGTTTCCACGCTGATGACCGGTCGAGTGGCCTCCTGCAGGCGCAGGTCCCGCGGCAAGCTGATTTCCAGCGCAACCGGGCAATGGTCGGAAAAGGCCACATCCAGGACTTCAGCCGTTCCAACCCCGAGCGTTTTGCTGACCAGGACATGATCGATGGCGCGCTGTGGCTGCCAGGAAGGGTAGGTTGGCATCCCCCGGGTCGGCGCCTGCAAAGCCAGGGTATCGCGCAACTCCAGTATGTGAGGGGTATCCACCTGGGTATTGAAATCGCCCAGTACCACCAGGTGCCGGCTGCTGTCGAGCTCACGGGCCAGGAACCTGAGCTGCTGGGCGCGCGCACGTTTTCCCAGCGCCAGGTGAACCACGGCGATATCCAGGCCGTTAAAGCCATCGCCATAGCGTACCAGCAGGGTTCCCCGCCCTGGAATTACACCCGGCAAACGATGTTCTTCCACCGCATCCGGCTCAAAGCGGCTGAGGAAACCGTTTCCTGCGTAGGCGACCGTTCCTACTTTGCGATTTGACTGGTGACACCAGAAAGGCATGCCGGCATGGTTTGCCAGGTAGCGCGACTGGTTGATGTAACCTGACCTCAGACTTCCGGAATCCACTTCCTGCAGCGCCACCATGTCATAAGGCGACACCAGGTCAGCAATGGCGTCCAGGTTTTTCACCCGCTTGGCGTGTGGCAAAACCTGTCGCCAGCTGTGTGTGACGTAATGGTGATACCGGGCTGTAGAGGTCCCCGCCTGGATGTTGAAGCTCAGAAAACGGAGTTTCTGGCCAGTTTCGGAAGCTGTTTCAGTCGGATGCGACACTGGCTTGCTGCACGGACGCCGCTTCCTGTGCTATCAGGTAATCTACAACGTCAAACATGGCGTCATAGCTGGCGACAGCGGCATTGCCTGTTATGCGGTACTTGCCATTCAGCACCAGTGCCGGCGTGCCACGAATCCCGTAAGTCTGAACCAGTTGCTGGTCCCTGCGCAGCTTGCTGTCCACTGCGAAAGAACGGGATGTAGAAAGAAATTTTTCCTTGTCGAGCCCGAACTGGCTGTAAAAAGCGGCCAATTCATCCATGTTCCTGATGATATCCTTTTCATTCCAGATGCGATCCATCAGCGCAAGGTGGGCCTCGTCCGGAACATTCATCATTTGTGCGGTCACGTAACCACGAGCATACAGCTCCCACGATCCCCGCCCGAAACCAACGGGTATTCTTCTGAACTCCACGTTATCCGGCTTTCTCTTTTTCCAGCTTTCCACGTAGGGGTCAAACGTATTGCAGTGAGTGCAGAGATAGCTGAACGCTTCTTCCAGGACCATGGTGTCGCCCGACTTGACCGGGGCCCCTTCGATTAGAGAGTAATGCAGCCCTTCCTGGTATTTGCCTGCCTCGCCGCCCTGGGCATGCGAGGCCATGGAAAACATCAGTAAGGCCAGGCAAAGCCCTGCCATCTTCGTAAATACGTGTGTCATCATTGATTGCTCCTGCAAACTCCGGTTTCTATGGATATGTTCTACTGACCGCAGTTCATTCATTCGGTTCATTCAGCTCTCAGGTACAGTCCCTGGAGATAGCTGGCCACCGCTTCGATTTCCTGGTCGGTCAGCCTCGCTGCCGATCCGTTCATGATCTGGCTTGGATCGTCACCTTCACCCCAGTTCTCACCCTCCCGGAAGCGGGTCAGCATGTTGGCCGTGTAAACGGCATGCTGGCCGGCCAGCGCCGGGTAGCCGGAAAGCGGATTGCCTTCGCCCGCCGGGCCGTGGCACGACATGCAGGCCGGTACACCGGACTCTGCATTACCCGCCCGGTAAATACGTTCACCCAGGACTACTTTCGATTCATCGGCAACACCGCCCGTAGCGGTTTGCTCTGAGTAAAATGCAGAAATATCCAGAATATCCTGCTCCGTCAAACCGGGCGTAATGCCCATCATTTCAGGCACCGGGCGCGCATTGGCCTTGATCAGCGTAGCCTGCCGCACAAGGTATTGCTGGTGCTGACCGGCAAGTTTTGGCCAATTGGGAACAGCGCTGTTGCCGTCAGCGCCATGGCAGGCAGCGCAGATGGCTGCTTTGGCTTCTCCCGCCGCGGGATCTCCCTGGGCGAAGGATTGCAGGCTGACGAGGACCAGTGAACTGGCTATGGCCCGGAGCAAAAAACTCATTTTGCGATCTCCTAGAGTCGGTTTGAACTGAATTCAGGCTAGAATGGCCCGATATTATCGCGGTTTCAGTCGCGACGTTCCAGCTTAAACAGACAATCAAATGACATCCAAAGCCACAATTTACAACCCTTACCGGTCCGCTTGCTATGTAATCAGTGCTCACAAGCTGCAACAGCTGCCGCCGGACGAAGGATTCGAAGTGGCATTTGCAGGCCGGTCCAATGCAGGTAAATCCAGTGCAATCAATACCTTGACTGATCAAAAATCGCTGGCCCGCACCAGCAAAACACCTGGCCGCACCCAGCAAATCGTTATCTTTGACATCGATGCCGAGCGCCGGATCGCAGATCTCCCCGGGTACGGATACGCCAAGGTGCCGGCAAAGCTGAAGGCTCACTGGCAACAGGTCATGCGAAAATACTTTGAACAGAGGCAATGCCTGAAGGGCGTTGTGCTTGTCATGGACATTCGTCATCCGATGCGCGAATTTGACCAGCAGATGTTGAACTGGTGCGCAGTTTCGGGCGTTCCCTGCCATCTGCTGCTGACCAAGAGTGACAAGCTGAAGCGCGGACCGGCCCAGGCTGCTTTACTGAAAGTCCGGAAAACGCTGCCGCCCGGGGCGACTGCCCAGGTATTTTCGTCAAAAAACCGGACCGGACTGACCGAGCTCATCTCCCGGCTTAATGAGTGGTACGAAATTGCCCCGAGGGTTTAAAATCAGCACACACAAACGAGGAATAAGCCGATGACTTTTCCAGCTACCCGCATGCGCAGAATGCGGGCCCACGATTTCTCCCGCCGCATGATGCGCGAGACCAGGTTGAGCAGCGATGACCTGATCTGGCCTGTTTTCGTTCTTGAAGGAGACGATGCGGTGGAACCGATCAAGTCGATGCCGGGGGTAGAACGCATGACCATAGACCGGCTGCTGCCACAGGCGGAGCGTTGCCTGGAACTGGGTATTCCCGCCATTGCGCTGTTTCCCGTAGTACCTGCCGATTGCAAATCAGACGATGCACGCGAGGCATGGAATCCCGAGGGCCTCTCACAACGGACCTGCACGGCACTGAAGGAACGCTTTCCCGAACTGGGGGTCATCACGGACGTGGCGCTCGATCCGTTTACATCGCACGGGCTGGACGGCCTTATCGATGAAACCGGCTACGTGGTCAATGATGAAACCGTGGACGTGCTGGTCAAGCAGGCCCTGTCTCATGCGGAGGCCGGCGCCGACGTCGTGGCGCCTTCCGACATGATGGACGGCAGGATCGCCGCAATCCGCCAGGCCCTTGAAACCGAGGGATTTCCCAACAAGCAGATCCTGTCTTATTCCGCCAAGTATGCCTCCAGTTTTTACGGCCCGTTCCGCGATGCCGTGGGGTCGGCCGGCAATCTCAAAGGCGCCAACAAGTTTTCATTCCAGATGGATCCGGCCAACACCAACGAAGCGCTCAGGGAAGTTGAACTGGACATCGAGGAAGGGGCTGACATGTTCATGGTCAAGCCCGGCCTGCCCTACCTGGACATCATTCGCCGGGTCAAGGAAACGTTCGAGATACCCACTTTCGCTTACCAGGTTTCGGGCGAGTACGCGATGCTCAAGGCAGCGGCGATCAACGGATGGCTGGATGAGCAGGCAGTCGTGCTCGAGGCGTTGACGTGCATCAAGCGCGCCGGCGCGGATGGCGTATTGACTTACTTCGCAATTCAGGCGGCTGAGTGGCTCAGGGACCAGTAATCAGGCTGGCCGTATTTGGCAATCCCGTAGCCCAATCACTTTCGCCCGTCATCCACAGGGCTTTCGCACAGCAGTGCGGGCTCAGCGTGGATTACCGGGCCATTGAAGCAACCCGCGAATCGTTTACTGATCAGGTCGTGCTGCTGGCCCGGCAAGGTGGCCGCGGGTGCAACATTACAGCGCCTTTCAAGCATGATGCCCTGAAGCTCGCCCACCACAGCAGCGAGAGCGCCGATCGTGCACAGGCTGCCAATACACTGGTATTCGAAGAAGGCGGGGAATGGTTTGCCGACAGTACGGACGGTATGGGGCTGATCAATGACCTGAACGCAGGTGCAGCAGCGAAACTGAAGGGGGCGCGAATTTGCCTGTTGGGCGCCGGCGGCGCAGCCGCCAGTGTTCTGGCAGCCCTTGTTGCGAGCGGGCCGGAGACCGTGATCATTGCCAACAGAAGCCTGGACCGGGCCCGGAGCCTCGCCAGCACACATTCCGACCTGGGCCCTGTGGAAAGCTGCACACCCGGAGAGCTGTTCAACCAGGCCCCTTTTGACCTGTTCATCAATGCAACTTCCCTTGGCCACAGCGGCTCGGCGCCCAGGCTGTCGGGTGAGTGGCTGAAGCCGGACGCGCTCTGTTATGACATGAATTACGGGGCCGCGGCGTTACCGCTTCGAGACGCCTGCTCTGAGCTGGGCTTCAGGTATTCAGACGGGCTCGGCATGCTGGTGGGACAGGCCGCTTTGTCTTTCGAGTTGTGGACCGGCAAAGTGCCTGATGCTGCTAAAGTGCTTCTTCAGCTACGCAGTTCCCCTGGGTAGGTCTCCGATCACATCCCCATTATCATCCAGCTCCGGGTACTCGAGTCCCCGCTCGCGGCAGAACTGAGTCACTGCCGGGTGCAGCCACTCAAAACGCTGACTCTCCAGGGTGTCCCGGTCAAGACGCAGCTGGCCATACATACCTGCCAGTTCCCGTTGCCTCATGGCCTCGTAAAGCACAATGGCGCACGCAACCGACACATTGAGTGACTGCGTCATTCCCTTCATCGGAATCCTGACCTGGTGGTCAGCCAACTCGAGCGCCTGGTCGCTGACACCGAACAGCTCCGTCCCCACCACCAGCGCCGTGGGTTTTGTGTAATCGAGGTCCCGGTAATCCACGGCCCCGGGTGACAAGTGAGCAGCAACCAGTTGGAAACCTCGCTCCCGGAGAAAACCACAGGCAGCGCTCAGGTCCTCATGCGTCTTCACCCTCATCCACTTTTCCGCGCCCTGGGAGGTCTTCCAGTGAATGGCCAGGCCCTCCTCCCCGGGAATTGCGTGCATTTCGTTGATGCCCACCGCGTCGCAAGTGCGGACAATGGCTGAAAAGTTCCTGGGCTTGTGAAGGTGTTCGGCCAGTACCGTCAGATCCGGTTGCCTGTCTGCCAGCACCGCATCGACTTTCTCGCGGCGCTGGTCAGTCATCTTTACCGAGTTGCCGGATGCAGGAACGGGCTGTGCTCCATGACTGCAACAAAAGCAACGCGGGCAGAACCAGGATGAGGCTCTTGAGGAGAAAGACCAGTGGCAGCCCCCCGGCTTCGCGAGAGGCTTCCATGGTTTCCCACGAGGCAGCGACGTAGTTCCAGCCGATGATGATCAAAAACAGGCTGAACGGCACCAGGAACAACAGGGTTCCCGCGAGATTGACCATGCTTTTATACCTGGGCGAGTTGCCGCGATAGAAAATGTCGACTCGTACATGGTCATCAGTCTGAAATGCCCAGGCGGCGGCCACCATGAAAACCGTGGCGTGCAGGTAGGTGACCCCTTCCTGCAGCCAAATCCACCCCAGGTTGAAACCATACCTCATGACCACGATGGAAAAGGTCAGCAGGACCATGAACAGCGTCAGCCATGCCACGCCCCGACCCGTAATGCTGATGATCCTGGCTGCCAGGTCCTGTTGCACGGTCTGATTTGCGGCCTGTTCTAATCCCACTCCATGACCTTCCAGTGAACCGGCTGAACCGGGTTCAGCGCCTGCTGATCCGGATCCAGTTCCAGCTTTCCATCGCCGTTGGTGTCAACATAGTAGTAGGGCACGCCACCCTTTTTGGGTGTCACCTTTACCATGTATAGCCGGCCGTTCATCCGGTACTCCTCGATCAGGCGCTCTTCTTCTTCGCGAATGGTCACGGTTGGCTCTATCTGCTCTTCCTGCACCTTCGGCGGGATGGGCACATCTTCTGTGCTCTCAGGCGGTATCGGCGGTGGTTTTTCCAGGTCGTCCTGTGCCATCAGCGGGGCGGACAGTGCCATCGATGCAAAGACCAGAAAAAGACAGGGCGTCCAATTCCCTGAACTGCAATTAAGAATTCTCATCGACTCGGCCTCCCTCTGAGTTAGACTCTCATAATATCAGACCTGAAAACCCTACAAATGATTCCGAAGAAATTATGAGCAACAGACCCACCCTGTATCTCGTCGACGGTTCTTCCTATCTCTACAGGGCATACCACGCTCTTCCGAACCTCACCAACAGCCGTGGAGAACCCACGGGTGCACTGCTGGGTGTCGCCAACATGCTGAAGCGCCTGTTGAACGAGGCCGACCCCGAATACGTTGCCGTTGTGTTCGATGCCAGGGGACCGACTTTCCGCCACGAAATGTACCCCGAGTACAAGGCCAACCGGCCACCCATGCCATCTGAGTTGCGCCGGCAGGTGGAAACGATCCTCGAGTTCACAAAAATGCTTGGCCTGCCGCTTCTGCAGGTTGAAGGCGTCGAGGCGGACGATGTCATCGGCACCCTGGCCGTTGAAGCCGAGAAAGCCGGTATGGATTGTGTCATTTCCACCGGCGACAAGGACATGGCGCAACTGGTCAGCGAGCATACGACACTGACCAACACGATGACCAACACGGACATGGACCGCGAAGGTGTAAAAGAAAAGTTCGACGTCAGCCCCGAGCAGATCGTGGATTTCCTGGCGTTGACCGGCGACAAGTCCGACAACATCCCGGGCGTTGAAAAATGCGGCCCGAAAACTGCCGCCAAGTGGCTCGGCAAGTGGGGAAGCCTGGCACAGGTTATCGAACACGCCGACGAAGTGGGCGGCAAGATTGGTGAGAACCTTCGGGCTGCCCTTGACCAGCTGCCCCTGTCGAGAGACCTGGCGACCATACGCCGTGACCTCGATATGGACTATGAGCCTGCGAAATTGAAGCGGATGGAGGTTGACAACCAGTCGCTGCTGGAGGTCCTGAAGCGTTATGAATTCAACAGCTGGCTGCAGGAATTTGAAGAGGAAAACTCTGAAAACCTGGCCGAAGCCGACTACCTGACGATCACATCGATGAGCGGGCTCGATGCCTTGATCGGAGACCTTGAGTCCGCCGGTTTGATCGCCTTTGATACCGAGACGACCAGCCTGGACCCGATGCAGGCCGAACTGGTAGGCCTGAGTTTTTCTACCCGGGCGGGGCAAGCGGCTTATCTGCCGGTCGGGCACGATTATCCCGGTGTAGAGCCCCAGCTGGACCGGGATGAAGTGATCGGGAAGCTGAAGCCGTTACTGGAAGATCCCGACCGTCCTAAAGTCGGCCAGCACATCAAGTACGACATGAACGTCCTGTCGCGGTATGACGTTTCCGTCCAGGGCGTGGCCTTCGACACCATGCTGGAGTCCTATGTATTCAACAGCACCGGCAGCCGTCACGACATGGACTCGCTGGCGCTGAAGTACCTGGGCCGCCAGACCACCCACTACGAGGATATCGCGGGCAAGGGCGCAAAACAGATTTCCTTCAGCCAGGTCAATATCGAAGAAGCCAGCCACTATGCCGCCGAGGATGCGGACATCACACTGCAGTTGCATGAGCACCTGTGGCCGCGGCTCCAGAAAGAGCAAAGCCTTGCAGCCGTATTGACGGACATCGAAGTACCCCTGATACCCGTGCTGGCGCGGATGGAGCAACGAGGCGTCCTGATTGACGGTAACCTGCTTGCTCAGCAAAGCCACGAGATGTCGGCGCAAATACTGGAAATCGAAAAGCAGGCCCATGACGCCGCAGAGCAGCCTTTCAACCTGGGATCTCCCAAGCAGTTACAGCAGATCCTGTTCGAAAAACTCGGACTTCCGGTGATTCGTAAAACGCCAAAGGGGCAGCCCTCGACTGCAGAAGATGTGCTGCACGAGTTGGCCGTGGACTACGAGTTGCCCGGCCTGGTCCTGGAATACCGGTCGCTGTCGAAGCTGAAATCCACGTATACGGACAAACTTCCGCAGCAGATCAACCCGAACACCGGCCGTGTCCATACGTCCTATCACCAGGCGGTGGCCGCCACCGGCCGCCTGTCATCGTCCGATCCTAATCTGCAGAACATACCCATCCGGACACCGCAAGGGCGGAAAATCAGGGAAGCGTTCGTGGCGCCGCCGGGAAATGTCATCATGGCCAGTGATTATTCCCAGATTGAATTGCGGATCATGGCTCACCTGTCTGGCGACGAAGGCCTTCTTAAAGCGTTCCATGACGAGGTGGATGTTCACCAGGCCACTGCCAGCGAAGTATTCGATGTGCCGTACGATAAAGTCGATGCCGACCACCGCAGGGCGGCGAAGGCCATCAATTTCGGCCTGATGTATGGCATGTCGGCCTTCGGATTGTCGCGCCAGCTGAAAATCGGACGTGCCGAGGCCCAGGCCTACATGGACACCTATTTCATGCGCTATCCGGGCGTGCAGGCCTTCATGGAAAAGACGAGGGAGCAGGCCCGGGAAAACGGATTCGTCGAGACACTGTTCGGCCGGCGCCTTTACCTGCCGGACATCAATGCCGGCAATATGCAGAGACGGCAGGGCGCTGAGCGGGCAGCCATCAACGCTCCCATGCAGGGTACCGCCGCTGACATCATCAAACGGGCCATGATCAGCGTGGATCATTGGATTGAAGAAAGCAGGCCAGGCGCCCGGCTCGTCATGCAGGTTCATGATGAACTGGTGTTCGAAGTCGAAAAAGGCCGCCTGGACCTGGTCAGGCAGGAGGTCGTTGCGCGCATGTCGGGCGCGGCGGAACTCGATGTCCCGCTGATCGTCGATACAGGTCACGGGCCGGACTGGGATACGGCTCACTAGAAAATGTTCCGGCGCTTTCTATTCTGGCTTTTACTTCCGGTAACTGCCCTGCAGGGATTATGGCTTCGTCGCAGGGCCTTGCGCCTGCCCGGCGCCCCGGGGGAGCGGCGGGGATCGTGTGGTGAAGGCGAACCGCTGCACTTGCTCGCCCTGGGCGATTCGATCATAGACGGTGTGGGAACAGGCCACGTGGAAGAATCCCTTCCCGTGCAGTTCGCCTGTGCGTTGGCCGGTGAATTGGGCCAGCGTGTCGAATGGTTGATCGAAGGACAAACCGGAAACACCGTTGACGATGTGCTGACCTGCCTCGATGCGGTGGAAGAAGGGTATGCCGCGGACGTGATTTTGCTGTCGGTGGGCGTGAACAACGTAACCGGACTCACCAGCACACGCTATTGGCGGGCCAGGCTGGAAGAGTTGCTGAACCTCCTGGGCAAGCGCTTTCCCGATGCCAGGATTATTTTCGCCGGCCTGCCGCCCATGTCCCGGTTTCCGCTGCCACCACAGCCGCTCAGGTTTTCCCTGGGCCTGCGCGCAACCACCCTGGACCGGATTGCATCCTCCCTCATCGCAAGTCACCCGAACGCACGTCACATTCCCACGCGCATCAATCCGGCCGAGCATGGATTTTGCGAGGACGGCTTCCATCCTTCCGCCGAATCCTGCACTCTATGGGCCAGGGAACTTGCTTTAACTGAATCAAGGAGAGAAACAGCATGAGCGAAACCAAGACCACCGCGAAACCAAGGCCCGAAGACGTCGCCACACCTGATGCCATCATCAAGGCGATGTATGACACCATTTCGGGTCCGGCCGGAAAACGCAACTGGTACCGCGAGAGAAGTCTTTTCCTGGATGGCGCTCGCCTTATTCCCATCGGCAAAAGGATTCACAAGGAAGGCGAACTTCAAATCCTGAGTCTCGAAGAATGGATTGAAGACGCGGAACCTTTCCTGGCTGAAAATGACTTCTACGAGATAGAAATCATGCGCCAGATGAATCGCTATGGAAACCTGGTGCAGGCTTTCAGCACGTACGAAGCCAGGAACACCGAAGACGGTGAACCGATTGCGCGAGGCATCAACAGCATCCAGCTGTTACACAAGGATGACCGCTGGTGGATCGTCACCGTCATGTGGGACAACGAAACCAGGGACAATCCGATACCGGAGGAATTCCTGCCTTACCTCTGGTGACCGAGCCAGTCCCTGGGGGACAGGAATTCATAAAGAACCGCTTCCTCGGAACCCGGTTCAGGCTGCCAGTTGTAACGCCACGAAACCAGTGGCGGGAGAGACATCAGGATAGACTCGGTCCTGCCGCCCGACTGAAGACCGAACAGAGTGCCGCGATCGTATACAAGGTTGAACTCCACGTACCGGCCTCGCCGATAAAGCTGGAATTCGCGTTGCTTTTTGGTCCAGGGCTGGTCTTTTCTGCGCTTCACCAGGGGCAGGTAGGCATCCAGGTAGCTGTCACCCACCGCTTTTAGAAACCCGAAACTCTTCTCAAAGCCCCACTCGTTCAAGTCGTCGAAAAACAGCCCGCCGACACCTCGTGCCTCGGCCCGGTGTTTCAGGTAGAAATAACGGTCGCACCAGTCCTTGAAACGCGGATAAACATCCTCGCCAAAAGGCCGGCAAGCGGCTTCTGCGGTGCGGTGCCACGCCACAACATCCTCCAGAACCGGGTAATAAGGCGTCAGGTCATAACCACCCCCAAACCACCAGACCGGCGCTTCTCCCTCTTTTTCCGCAATAAAAAAGCGCACATTGGCATGCGAAGTGGGAACATGGGGGTTTTTCGGGTGAATGACCAGCGATACGCCCAGCGCCTCGAAACTTCGTCCCGCCAGTTCAGGCCTTACCGCAGTGGCGGACGGCGGAAGGCTTTCTCCCGTGACATGGGAGAAATTAACGCCGGCCTGTTCGAATACGGCCCCTTCCATCAGCACCTTGCTGCGGCCCCCGCCGCCGAGCACCGGCCCATCGTGTAAGGACTCTTTGTCGTCCCTGGACCAACTGTCCAGGAGAAACTTCCCTTCGCCATCCCCGGCCTCGAGCGCCAGGCAGATCCGGTCCTGTAGCCCGAGCAGATAGCTTTTAACCTCATCGGTCGCAAGCGCTGCTTTCTGCATCACTATCATCCCTCCCGCAGGACCCGGCCGCTGACCAGGTC
>JARFQZ010000365.1 GCA_029287515.1 Lysobacterales bacterium | reverse complement strand
TTTCGAATTCATCACCCGGCCCAATTTCCAACATACGCGCGGTTTGTCCTGACATCAGCGCCGCACCCTCTCCCGTCAGTATGCGGCTGAACAAGGTCTCAGCAGAGTTGGTCTGCGGCCCGGTATCGCTACTCGTATCCAAACTGAAACCGCGAATCTGCTGTTCCGCAAACAGGTCGACACCCAATACACGGACATCCACGCCGTTCAGGCTGGCACGACCTTCCACTACCGGTGCGATGCCGCGAAAGCCTTTCTCAACGCGCAAGTGGACGTACAGCGATTCGGGCACTCCGCCCGGGCCGCCAATAACCTGGTGGGTCGCTTCACCAGTGAGTGTCTCCATCGACAGGGTGAAGGCCTTGCGTGAACTCTGCGTCGCCAGGTCAACGGCGACGATCACTGCCACGCCGATGCAAATCCCCAGCAGTGCAAGGCCGAGCTGCCAGGGGTGGCGTAAAAGATAGCCAATGCTGGCCCGGTAAAGTGCCGGCATCAAGGGAGCCCTGCCTGCGCCGGCCCCAGCCTACCGTCATGTAATTCAAGCACCTGGTCGCAATAGTCGGCCACGGAAGTGCTGTGTGTGGCCACGATCATCGTGCGGCCAGCCTGCCGAACCAGCTTGTCCAGCAGGTCCAGGACATCCTGGGCCGTCCTGTCATCAAGGTTCCCTGTGGGTTCATCCGCCAGGATCAGAGAAGGCTGGTGACAAAGGGCACGCGCAATCGCCACTCTTTGCCGTTCCCCGCCCGACAAGATATCCGGATAACTGCCCATACGGTCAGCAAGGCCCACCGCATCGAGAAGATCCAGCATACGCTGCTCTGATTCTTCCCTCGACACCGCATTGAGTTCGAGCACCAGCCGCAGGTTGTCGGCCACGGTCAGCGTGGGTAGCAGGTTGAAAGACTGGTAAATGAAGCCAATGTGCTTGCGCCGGAACAGGGTGCGCTCACGCTCGTTCATTGCTGTCAGGCTGAGGCCTGCAACCTCCACCTGTCCCGAGTCGGGTGTGTCGATTCCGCTGATCAGGTTCAGCAGGGTGGACTTGCCGGATCCGCTGCGCCCGCGAATCGCCACCGAGTGTCCTTGAACAAAATCGGCGCTGACGTTGTCTAGAACAAGGTGCTTTTGTAATCCTTCGGTGAATGTCCGGGTCAATTGTTGGAGACGGACCTGGATCGTGTTCTGTGACTCGCGGATGCTCATTGCAACACTAGTCTAACAACAAGGAAACGGTATTGATCACCAGCTGGACCAAAAAACTGATTGCCGCCTTGCTGCTGACCCTGTTAGCGGCAGGTTGCACGATGTCGTTTACGTACAATCACCTGGACTGGCTGATTCCGTGGTACGTGGACGACTATGTCGATCTCAGCCGCCAGCAGAGACAACTGCTGCAGGGCCAGCTGGGGCCGGTACTGCAGTGGCACCGTGAAGAGGAACTCGAGCGATACCTGGAGCTGCTCGACCGGATAGAAGCGGACCTTGCCGGGGAGGTCACCACCGCGCAGGTGCTCTCCTGGGCAGACGAAATCATCGCCGCGGCGGAACGTGTCGAAGAAAACATGGTGTCTGTCGCCCTGCAATTCGGCGCCACCCTCAGCGATGAACAGTTGGCCGAGTTCATGGAAAGCGTCTGGGAGGAACACCGTGAATATGAAGAGGAGTTTCTGGGCAGGACAGATGAGGAGTACATCGAAGAGAACAAGGACAACCTGGAAGAGTTTCTTGAGCGGTTCACCGGCCGCCTCAATGATGAACAGGATGCTGTCCTGCTGCGCGCGGCGGAGTCTTTGCAACGTTTCGATGGTGTCTGGCTGGAAGATCACGAGCAATGGCTCAACACCCTGGGGCCGTTGTTGCAGAGGAAACCGGGCTGGGAGGATGCTGTGAGGGAAGCCTATGCAAACCGGACGCTGCGGCGCTCGCAACAGTACGAGGAGCTGCTCGAATACAACATGGGTGTCGTGTCACAGGCGATTGCAGATGTGCTTAACCGGCTCAACGACAAACAACGAAAACACCTGGATGATGAGATCGAAGACTTTCGATCACTGGTTCAGCGCCTGCTGGAGGAACGCGAAACCCCAGCATACGATTAGCTGGTTTTGTCGCCCGCCCTCATTCCGGCGGTTTGAAGCTGTCACATTGAGCGATCAGCCAGTCCCTGAAATCGGCAACTTTGGGGAGGTTAAAATATTGCGGCGGCGCCACGAAGTAGTGCGACCAGTCCGCTTTGACCACCTCTTCAACCGGGCGAACCAGCCTGCCGGCGTTGATATCGCGCGAGACCAGCGACCAGCGGCTTAGCGCAATTCCTTCGCTCTGCTCAGCAGCCATCAGGATACTGAGCGAATCGTTAAGCAAAGACCACCGACCGTCACGGCTGCTTTCGCCATACTTCCGAAACCAGGGATCCCATACTTCGCTGGGGGCAAACAGGAAATCATGCTGCTGCAGATCCTCCACTGAGTTGAACGGTCCCTTTTGCTTCAGGAATTTCTTGCTGCAGACCGGCAGTATCCAGTCGTCCATCAACTTGACGGACTCGAGTCCATTCCACTTGCCGGGTCCCAGCCTGACCGCCGAATGCATGTCACTCTGATCGAAATCCACCAGCAGGTTATCCACGTTGATCCGCACATCGATTTCCGGCTTTGCGTTATAGAACTTCGCCAGCCTGGGCATCAGCCATTTCTGCAGGAACGACGGCATCATGGTGACGTTTAGAACGCCCTCGGAGCGGTCCTGGCTAACGACTTCCACGGCCTGCCGCAATTCGGCCAGCCCTCGCTGAACCCCGGGCAGCAATTTCTGGCCCGCTTCTGTCAGGGAAATCTGGCGCCCGTGCCGGCGGAACAAAGGCTGGTTCAACCGTTGTTCCAGGGCCCGGATTTGAGAGCTCACCGCGGCCGGAGTGACGTTCAAGGCCTCGGCGCCTTTTGCGAAGCTCAGGCGGCTAGCGACCGCTTCGAAAGTGCGCAATGCATTAAGGGGGACTGTGGGCATATTTGATTAAGAAAAACTTAACTTGTAACCATTAAAAACCGTTGGTTATTATTCAGATTCGTCCCTATATTGTCAACCGAAAAAGATGTTAATTAATAAGTTAGAGCATATTTTTCAAACAAAAAATTGTTACTACTTGATGACAAATAGGAGATAAGCAAATGTTAATGAAAATGTTACGAGATGGTTACCGGGAGATGACGTCACAGTTTGCATCGTCAGAGCCCATTTCTACCGTTCAAACCCAGCGGCCGGCGGCCAATGCCAGCAGCTTCGTCAAGCCGGAAGCGAAGACCAGGCGTACTGGCAGACTGCGCGGGCTGAACAGGGGCCTGACCCATAGCTCAAGCGGCTGGACGGTGCGTACCTGGTAATGGATATTCCGACAGAATCAGACCAACAAGAAAAACCCGAACAAAAATCCTGAGGGATCCCGGCTGCCGCAATCCTGCGGAACGGGATCCCTTTTTTATTGCCTGGAACTTCTCTGGCCGCGAGAAGCTGATTTCACCCGGTATCCACTGCTGCTTTTTGAACCCTGACGTACTGCATAGGTCTTTCCGGAGCTCTTCCGAGGCGCCTGCTTCACGGAAACCGGTCGGGATTGCTTCTGAACCGGCTGCTTGCTGATCTGCCTCTGGGCGACCTGCGGCTTGCTCTGCCTCTGAACGACCTGTGGTTTGCTCCATTTCTGCGTTGGTTGCTGCCTGCTGACTGGCTTAACCGTCTTTTGCCTGCTTTGCTTCTGAACCGGTGCGGAAGCTGTCTTCAGTGAACGCTGCTGTACCGGCTTGCTCCGGCTTTTGACCGAAGGTGATTTACGCCGCACGGCATCCTGCTTGCGAGCTGTTTTGACCGGGTCGCGCCGGGCTGTGTCCTTATTGTCCGCCCACAGTTGCTTTCTGCTTGCCCGGGCGTTCGCATCACGGACATTCGCCTTCGTTTTGATGGACTGTCTCTTCACATCGCCGGTCCCGGCATACTTGCCGTTCCGAAAGCTGTGCTTGTCATAGCTGCGCCCTTTCTGGTCAGCGCGCCGGGGCATCACGTCACGCGTGTCGGCAACCCTCGCCCGCTGACGGTCGTCACGATACAGATTACGGTGTGCGTAGTGCTCCGCCCGTGGCCGGTGGTGGCGGTAAGGCCCCCTGTGGTATGGCCGGGGACGATATCTTCCCGGACCCCAGCGCCCATAATGCCGATGGTGCCAGTGATGGTGATGGTGCCAGTAACCACCGCTGTAGTAGCCGAAGCTGAACGGGCCCCATCCCCAGCTCAGACCGAAATTCCATCCGCTCCACGAGTTGTAACTGACATTGAATCCCCAGGTGGCATGACGGGGATAGTAGTAATACGGTGAAACCCAGGGAGCGTAGTACCAGCCAGAGCCGTAGAAAAGCGTGTTGTGATAGACATAACTGCCCATGTAGCCCGGTGTGTAACCCACGTAAACCACGTCCGGCGTGCTGTCGTAGACATAGACATACCTGACGTTGTAAACGGGTGAAGTGGGCTGTATGGAAATCACCTGCGGCGGACGGTGATCGGATACCAGCCATGGACCGTTTGGCGTCGAGGAGACATACCAGACTCCGTCCTCCACCAGGTAGTACATGCCGTTAGCCAGGATGACGGTAGATCCCGTATTACTGGCATAGGTCAGATCGGCGCCATCCACTTCGTCGAAACTGGGCTCACCATCGTATTGCACATCGATATCAACTTCGCCCCTTTCTACCGCGACAGCCTGGGGAACCTGGGCATCCAGGACGGCTTCACGCGCCTCGTCCGTTCCGGCCACGTAAACCCGGGAATCCGCCTGGCTGGAATTTTCCGGAATATTGGCGAAGGCCGCAGGCAGTTGATCAGCCTGCCGATAGTTCCATGGCCCATTCAAAGCGTCGGATTCATACCAGCGCCCCGCCAGTACGATATAGAACTTCTGTTCGCTGACGTGCATGAAAACATCGTCATCTGAATTCTGCAGAACCAGCAGATCGTCCACCAACGGGACGAAAGCGGCCGGAGCCTCGGTAACGAGAAGTTCAGCCGGCTCCGTGCTTACCACGATTTCCGGCGCATTGGCCGCGGTGATATCCGTTGCGGCCTGCTCAACAATGTTTTCCTCATCATCCACCAGGGCAGCGACACCCGCCGGCGGACGGGTTTCAAAACGGTACGGGCCGGTCGCTTCGCTTGCCCGGTACCACACGTCTTTTGCAACATTCAGGTAGTAGTAATTGCCGTCCGAGATCAGCGGATAGGGCGTGTTGATCACTGCTTTGTACGGACTGTTCTCAATGTTTCGAATCACCGGTTCGCCATCCAGGCTAACCAGTAGCGCGGGGTGGTCCCTGTAGATGATTCGGGGCGGATTCGTGTTCAGTTTCTCAAGCGCCAGCGATTCGGCGCGGGTCTGGTCGAGTGAAGCCTCGATTTCAGCAACGGAAATATCAAGGTTACCGGCGGTCGATTCGCGTTCCATGGCCTTCGCCAGGTCATTCCTGATATCACCGGTTCCGGCGGGGAATCGCATTTCGGAGACTTCAAGACCGGTGGGGCGCACTGCGTCCTCCCCACGCACTGTTGTCACCGGCGATTCAAACCAGCCGGCGCCAAATACCGGTTCGGAATCTTGCTTCTCCCGGTAGGCCAGCGCTGCCCGAAAGCTTATGGTCTTTCCATCGAATTCATCGACCTGTGGTGAATACACAGTAATCGATCCCTGGCCCAGGGGAATGGTGCGAGGCCAGCTTTCTCCCTGGCCGAACACGGAAACGGCGGCTGGAAGCATGAACAGAATCAACATTACCTGGGAGATCAGTCTGGTCATCATTACCTCCTTTTCACGCACAAAAGGTCCGGATACAGCTAAACTATAGCCCCGCACCCATGAACACAGCGTGAACACAAGGACCGATGGGCAAGCGCAAAATGGAAAAAAGGGAAAGGAGCTTCCTTGAAGATTTCACCCGTCTGAGGTTGTTCAACCTGTTCGATAACCTGTCCGGTGACGAACTTGCCCGTATCGGGAAAAACACCGAAGTCATTGATTTTGATAAGGATGAAATCGTCTGCGTGGAAAACACCAAGTCGGAATCGATGTATTTCATCTCTTCCGGTGAAGTCAGCATTTCCCAGAAAGGTGTAGCTTTTGCCCACCTCGAATCCGGTGACTATTTTGGTGAAATGTCCCTGATCACGGGCCGAACCCGCAATGCCACCGTCACAACGCTGGTGCCTTCAGTGCTGTTCGAAGTGTCCGCCAGTGTATTCGACCGGATGTTCGAGACCTCCCCGACCGTCATGCACAACCTGCTG
>JARFQZ010000347.1 GCA_029287515.1 Lysobacterales bacterium | reverse complement strand
AATACTTCGGCTATGGTTTGTGCCAGCGCACCGGGTGTTTCTGCGGGGCTGAGTGCGATGGAGCGAAGCATAAAAAACAGGATAATTGGCAAGATCATCCAAACCACCGGAATGCACTTACGCAGGCGTGTTTGCCAGTTCCCGGGCGTGTCATAAAGCAGGGTTGCGACAATAATGGCTGGAAACATGATTGCCGTTTCTTTGCAAAAGAGAATCAGCAGATACAGCAGGCTGATTCCTGACCATGCCGTGCCGGGCGAGTTTTTCACTTTGGGCAAGAACCAGCAGAGCCCCGCCACCACGCCCAGGGTCACCAGCATCCCCGATCGGTTAAAAATCGAATTCACAACCTCTGTGTTTATTGGATGAACCACGAAAACAAGAACAGAGAGCAATGCGGCATATGCCGCCGGCCTGCGAAGTGAGCCCGTGGCGGAAAGCAGGTATCGAACCAGGCTGAACAACGCAACAGCCACCAGCGAATGCAGCAATACATTGACCAGGTGATACCCCACGTACCAGTCACCGAAAAGGGTTACTTCTGCCGCAACGGCCAGCAAAAACAGCGGTCGATACAATCCCGATTGATTGCCGGTGCTGGCCCATACATCACTGGTGAAATACAGGCCAATGCTGGAAAAGTCCAGGTTCCAAATACGGTTTCCGGCTGAAAACGCCACATCGTCGAAAACAAGGTTGTTGTGAAGCGCATTTGCGTAGGCGATCCACGCAACCAGGAACAGGCCGGCCATCGAAAGAATCCTGAATTCCCGGTCTGGGAACGAAGGTCGTGAAGAGTGCAGGCCGGGCAGGGATTCTCGGTGTTTTGCCAAACGCCGGGAAGCAGTTTTTTTACCGCCTTTTCGGCTTCGTTTGGACATCGGGCAAGTCTACAAACTACACGAACCGTCTTCAAGAAGGTCCATTGTGCTCAAGGGTCGATCTCGTTCACGGTGCAGTCCAGTTTTCCATCACTGAGCCCGGCGAAAATCCGGTCTCCCGGTTTTACAAGGTCCGTGGTTGAAACCACTTCGCCCGTGTCGGCCCTTGTGATGACGGCGTAACCTCTGCCGATGGTTTCCAGCGGCGAGACCGCCTGCAATGTCCGGGCCAGGCCGGAAAGCTGTTCCCGCCTGGCCTGGACGGAGCCGGCGATGCCGTGATCCAGCGCCTTGCGTGCTGCCTGCAACCGTTCCTTAAGATGAGCCAGCAAACGATCTGGCCGGCTCGCCCTGAGCCTTCCCGATAGCATACTCAAATGCCGCGCGCGATCGGTCAGGCAAAGCTCTGCCCCGCGGGCAAGGCGTGAATGCTGAAGCTGTAAACGCTTCTTCAGTTGGTCCAGCTCTACTGAGGGGTGTCTTTGTTGAAGGCGGTGCGCAACGTGATCCAACCGTTGAGATTCTGACTCAAGCCGGGCCTGTATCCTCAAGGCGAGTTGCCGGAAAGATCTCGAGAATGCTGTTTGCAGGGCAGCATGGTCAGGAGTGGCGAGCTCCGCGGCAGCTGATGGCGTGGGCGCCCTGAGGTCGGCAACGAAGTCAGTGATGCTGAAATCTGTTTCGTGCCCCACGGCAGAAATTACGGGAATTACAGACTCATAGACCGCACGAGCGACCGCCTCATCGTTGAATGCAGCCAGGTCTTCAAGGGAACCACCGCCGCGGCTGATGATCAGGACATCGGCCCATTGATGGCCATTGGCTGCGGCCAGCGCTCTGCAGATTTTGCCCGGAGCTTCCCCGCCCTGGACCGGCGCCGGGTAGATCAGGACTTCGGCGAGCGGCCAGCGTCTGCCCAGGACGTGCAGAAGATCTCTTACCGCGGCGCCGCTGGCCGAGGTGATGAGACCGATTCTTGACGGGTAGGGCGGAATCATCTGTTTGTGCGACGGGTCAAACAGCCCTTCCGCTTCGAGTTTCTTTTTCAGCGCTTCAAATTGTCGCTGTAAAAGACCCTCGCCGGCATCCTCCAGCCGGTCGACGATGAACTGGTAATCACCGCGTGGTTCGTAAACACTGACCCTGCCCCTGGCGAGCACCTGCATTCCATTTTCAACGGCTAGCCTCTGCCTGCTGGCCGAGGAGCGGAACATGGCGCAGCGAATTTGCGCTTTACTGTCTTTCAGGGAGAAATACAGATGGCCGGATGCCGGGCGCGCCAGGTTGGAAATTTCGGCTTCCAGCAGTATGCGCGGAAAGCCTGCCTCGAGGTGCAGCTTGATCTCACGGTTCAACTCGCTGGGCGTATAGATATGTTCCGAGGCTGGTTCCATTGGGTGATGATAAACTCCGCAGGTCAAAAACGCATGGAATCAATCGTGAGAAATTTTCTGCTGGTCATTCTGAGTCTTGTATTTATCTCCTGTGACCAAAAAGAAGAACTTCCGGAAACACCCCCGGTTAGTGAGGTGAAAAGCGACTTGAAGATGATCGTCAACGCCCGGATTCACACGTTTGATGGCGGAAACACATCGATCATTCAGGGTGCCATGGCCTTCGACGTTACGGGGCAAATTGTGGCGATCGGCTCGAATGATTCCATGCAGGAAGACTACCCCGGTGCCCAACGGATCGACCTGGGTGGGAAAACTGTTTTGCCAGGGCTGATTGATTCACACGGCCATCTCCACGGACTGGCTGTGTCCTATACCCGGGCGAACCTGGTCGGCGCTGCCAGCAAGCAAGAGGCGTTGGACCGTTTACGTGAATTTGAAGCTGATCTGCCCGAAGGTGAATGGTTACTCGGGCGTGGCTGGGATCAGAATGACTGGCCGGAACAGCAATTTCCGGACCGGGCCGACCTGGACACCCTTTTCCCGGACCGGCCCGTCTGGCTAAGAAGGATCGACGGTCATGCAGCATGGGCCAACAGCGTCGCCATTGCCCAGGCCGACACCGAACTGACCGGTGAGTGGCAGGTGGAAGGCGGGCATATCCACCGGGATGCCGCAGGTGAGCCTACCGGTATTTTCATCGATGGCGCCATGAAATATATCGAGAATGTGGTTCCTGAAACGTCTCCGGAACTGATCGACTCCGCGCTGGATATTGCCACGAATACCCTGGTCAGCCTGGGGCTCACCGGTGTCCATGATCCGGGCGTGGGACGGGATATCGTCGGGCTGTACCAGCGCAAGATCAGCGAGGGAGCACTGCCGCTGAGAGTTTACGCGATGGCTGACGGCATGAATGAGACGACGGACTGGCTTTGCAGCGAAGGCACATTGAGCGATCCTTCCGGCCGGTTGATTATGCGATCGGT
>JARFQZ010000333.1 GCA_029287515.1 Lysobacterales bacterium | reverse complement strand
TCCTTGGCGGATGGGAACGATATGTAGACCACGGGGAACGGCGCATTGGAGTCTTCCATGAAGGCCTGCACGGCGCCGTCGTAGTCGTTCGACGGGTAAATCCAGAAATTGGTGGAGGGCAGGCCGAGCGCTTCCGCGGTTTCCTGCAAACCGATGTAGATACCGATATGCCCCATGCTGGGTCGCACCCGGGTCATCTGGCGGTCATAACCAAGCGTTGTGACGACCTCAGACGGCAGAAGATGGCCAAAAGTATTGTCCATGCCTGCCGATGAAACGACCACGGGGCAATCGATCCGGTGCCCATCCTCCATTTCCACCCCGGCGACAGCACCCTCTTCGACCAGGATGCGTTTCACGTTGGCATAGGTGAATACCTCACCCCCGGCCTTCTGAATCTTCGGAATGATCGTGTCGGCAATGCGCCAGGACCCGCCGACAGGATAGAACCCGCCATACAGGTAATGCCTTGCGATCATCGCGTGCACGATAAACGCCGACTGCTTCGGCGGCAGGCCCATATCGCCCCACTGGCCGCAGATCGTCGCAATCAGATCCTGGTCATCCGTCAATTCGCTGAGTACGTCGTAAGTATTACGATAGACGTGATCCGGTGTTTTCCACTTGCGGTAAGGGCCGGAGATCGCTTTCTGCCAGGGTTTCATGACCCGTTCCATGCCGATCATCTGGAGTGCCCCGCCCACGCCGGCCAACAATTGCATATACCGGTCGATGGCCTGTTCCTCGGCAGGAAACTGCTTCACCAGGTTATCCCGAAACTCCTGCTTCCCGGCCCGGGCGCAGTACACCTTGTCGCCAACGTAGAAGCGGTCGTATTCCTCGTCCATCGGCGCCCACTCGAGCTTGCCGTCCGACAGGAAATCGAACAGCTTGCGCGTACGGGTCCTGGCGCCGACGTCCCCAATGTAATGCACGCCCACGTCCCACTCGTAGCCTTCGCGGTCATAGGAGTGGGTGTAGCCGCCGGCCGTGTAGTGCTGCTCCAGCACGCAGACCTTCCAGCCCAGTTCGCTCAGCAGGGCGGCCGTGGTCAGGCCGCCGATGCCGGAACCGATGACCAGTGCATCGTAATCCGGCGCCAGGCGGTTCGGGCGGTACCGGTAGCCAATCCGAATGGTGCTGGGCTTTACCATGGATCCCTTACAGGTGCTCCTGGAAAAACATCAGGGTCGCCTGGGTGTAGATATCCCGGTTTTCTTTCTTGCGGTAACCGTGACCCTCGTTCAGCGCGTTCATGTACCAGACCGGCAGACCCTGTGCGCGCAAGGCCTCGACGATCTGCACGGCCTCGGTAACCGGCACGCGCGGGTCATTCTCGCCCTGCACCACCAGCATCGGAACCCTGATCTTATCGACATGGTTTAGAGGGCTGATGGATTCCAGGTGGGCGCGCATGGCGGGGTCACGCTCGTCGCCGTACTCCGCGCGACGCGAGTCGCGGCGGTAGTCCTGGGTATTTTCGAGGAAGGTGACGAAACTGCTGATGCCCACGATGTCCACCGCGGCCTTCAAGCGGTCGCTGTAATGCACCGCGCTGGCCAGCACCATGTATCCGCCGTAACTGCCGCCGAATACCGCCACCCGGTTTTCATCCAGGTCCGGCTGGGTCGCGATCCAGTCCAGCAGGGCGCCGATGTCTTTAACCGAATCCTCCCGTTTGAAACCGTTATCCAGCGACATGTAGTGTTTGCCGTAACCGTTTGATCCGCGCACATTCGGGCGGATCACCGCGGCGCCCAGTTTTTGAAGCCATAACTGGTAGGTGCTGCTGAACTGCGGCCTGGCCTGTGCTTCCGGCCCGCCGTGAATCACCACGATCACCGGGTGCGGCCCGTCGCCTTCAGGCTTGTACAGCCATGCCGGGATCGCGTCCGGGCCGCCCTTGCCGCTGTCGAAAGTCGGGAAGGAAACAAGCTCAGGCTGGACAAAAGTGCTGGTATCCAGCCCGCCCAGCTCGCTGTAGGTCCAGCGGGTCAATTCCGTGTATTCCAGCGCGCCTTCTCCAAGGCCAAGCACGAATGAATCACTGGGGGTTCGGGAGTTATTGAGCGTCATGCCCAGCCTGGTGCCGTCGGGGCTGAATTCCAGGCGCCCGACCAGGCCGGTTGGAATGCTATCCACCGCACGGTACTCCTTGCTGTCCATGTCCATCAGGTACAACTGGGAGAAACCATTGTTGTTCACCGTAAAGGCCATCCGGGCCAGGTCATCACTGACGGCTGCTCCTTCCACGTGCCACGGAATGTCGCCGGTGATCATCTGCGGCTCAGAGCCCTCTTCCAGCGACTGCCACGCCAGTTGCCGGAACTCACCGTTGACATCGGTCACCAGGAAAAAGCCAGTGCCTTCACGATCGAAAGAAACGGCATCGTTGGAGCCTGGGTTTTCCGGGTCCCCGGCCACCATCCGCACTTCCTTCGTCTCAAGCTCCAGCAGGTGAATCCGGGAGTCGGCGTTGCCGACGTAATTACGGATCAGCAGCCGCTGATTGTCAGGCGAAAAGTCCTGGGGGAACCAGTAGGTGCCGTCAGGGGATTCAAGAACAATACCCGCCGATTCCGGATTGCTGGTGTTCATCATCCAGACATCATTGGACGCGCCGTTCCTGCGGGTGCTCAGGTAGGCTATGAATTCGCCACGGCGGTCCCACACCACCGAACCGTTGCGTGATTCGCCGTCCGTCAGCATCTGCGCGTCTTCGGTTCCATTGGGGTCAAGCAGAAAGATCTGTGAGAACTCGCTTCCGCCGGCATCCATGGTGAAGGCCAGCTTGTTGCCGCCGGGTTGACGCGCAACATTACCTGCCGGCTCGTCGAAAAACGTCAGCTGCGTCCGGGCGCCACCGGGATGCCCAACGTGATGAATCTGCGAGACATCGCCGAACCGGGTCGTTACAAAAATGCCATCACCGTCCTTTGCCCAGCCCTGGAAGCCGGCGGATCGCACATTCTGGTAGCGATTGAGCTCTGCCACCAGGGATTTTGGAATCTCCGGGATGTCCTCCATGATGAGATTGCCATTGTTCGCTTCGGTGCGGACAACTTCGGCCAGGGCCACGGGCGTGAACAGCGTGATTGCCAGGCAAATAGCAAGGGTCAGTAGGCTCTTCATAATCAGGGACTCTTCTGTGGTGTGGAATGATGATCTAAAAATTGGATGGCGCCGATCTCCAATCTGAACGGACCAGGGGTCTTATCGGCCACCATGAAACCCATTTGGCGTATTTTTGAAGGCAGGACCGGTCCCGCGTCTATAACCCGCCTTCCACGAAATACCGGTTCGAAATCTGCAAAATCCAGCTTCACTGTCTGCCAGCGGGTTGATGTGGGAAATTCTGCCCTCCACGCGATGCCATCAAAGCGATCATCGTGGCGCAACCGGGCCTGGTAGGTTCTGCCATCCCCGCGGACTTTCAACTGTAATCCTGTTGCGACGGACAGGTCTTCATTGATATTGCGCCGAACGGATGCGAAACCACCATTATTCTCCAGTGATAGTTCGCCTTCAAAAACCAACCCGTTTGGGGACACCGTCATGGCGCCGCTGGAAACCCCGCCCATGACGCCGTCATTGATCGACTGCCAGGGTGCGGGATCAAGTTCCAGTGCGAGCAGCATCAGTACAACCAGCATCAACCGAATTTCTTCTCATGCGCAGCCAATGTTTTTTCGACTTTTTCGAGCGCTTTTGCCATGCGGTCGTGCAGAGAATCGCCGCTGTTGTTCCGGTCCAGCAGGGCAGCGGTGTGCGCCGCACACAGGTTTTCCGCATGCTGCCAGCTGTGGATCAGCTCTTCGGCCCAGTCGCGAAAATCACTGGCCGCACCCGCCCGTTGCTCCAGGGCTTTTGCCAGGGTGGGGTGGAAACTCACAGAGTCACCCAGGCCGGCCAGGCGAAGCGGAAGAGGCATCCGCAGGTACATCAGCGTGTCATCGGAGTGGATGGTCATCGATACCCGGTGCAGCGCCAGCACGGACGAGAAGTGGATGTTCTCGTCGGCGGAAATGAAATCGACTCCACGCGGCACGGAGAAGTCAAAATCCTCGGCGTACAATTCGTGCAGGCCGGGATCCTCGGTGCGCAATTCCGCCCAGGGCAGGTCCGGGAAACGGGCATGGTGACGTTCGGTCCCGTAAAGCACAGCATTTGGAAACTGTTCGTGTGTCTTACGGACATGAACGGTATGGAAAGGGTGGAGATTCAATACGGCTTCGATTTTTTCTCCACCTTCCGTCATTTCG
>JARFQZ010000328.1 GCA_029287515.1 Lysobacterales bacterium | reverse complement strand
AACTGACAGAGCGTTTCCTGATAAAGCCCCACAACAGCAGAAAAGCGACAAAATAGAAAGCCGCTGCCAGTACCAGGGGAAATTCGTGGGTCATTTCGTTCCGATAATCGATCAAATCTGAGGGTATAATACCTGACTAATCAACAGCTGTTTACATTACAGATCATTCGGCCAGAAACTGGTTTTTTTCCGGAGTAATACATGTTTGACAATTTGACCGAGCGCCTGTCTCGCACGGTACAGCAATTGCGTGGTAAAGGCCGCCTGACCGAGGACGGAATCAAGGCCACCCTGAGGGAAGTGCGCATCGCCCTGCTCGAAGCAGATGTGGCTTTGCCCGTGGTCCAGACTTTTATCAGCGAAGTGCGTGATAAGGCGCTTGGCCAGGAAGTCCTGAAAAGCCTGACTCCCGGGCAGGCCATGGTGAAGCTGGTTCATGAAGAACTGGTCCAGATCATGGGCGTGGAGAACGAAGCGCTCGACCTGAAGGCGCAGCCGCCGGTTGCGGTGCTGATGGCCGGTTTACAGGGTTCAGGTAAAACGACGACAACCGCCAAGCTTGCCCGGTTGCTGATCGAGCAGGAGAAAAAACGGGTCATGGTGGTCAGCTGTGACGTGTACCGCCCGGCCGCCATTGAACAGCTCAAGACGCTAGCGGGTCAGGTGGGTGCAGTGTTCCAGCCTTCGACGGTCAGCCAGAAACCCGCAGATATCGCCCGCGAGGCGATCAGCGAAGCACGGAAACAGATGTGTGATGTCGTTTTGGTCGACACGGCAGGCCGCCTGCACGTCGATGACGACATGATGGCAGAGATTCGTGACATTCATGCAGCCGTCAATCCGCACGAGACGCTGTTCGTGGTCGATGCCATGACCGGGCAGGATGCGGCCAATACGGCGGCGGCGTTTAACGACGCACTTCCCCTGACCGGTATCGTGCTGACCAAGACCGATGGCGATGCCCGTGGCGGCGCGGCCCTGTCCGTTCGCCAGATTACCGGCAAGCCTGTGAAATTCCTGGGTTCCGGAGAAAAAACGGATGCCTTGCAGCCGTTTCACCCTGAACGTGTCGCATCGCGCATCCTGGGCATGGGAGACGTGCTCTCCCTGGTCGAAGAAGTACACCGCAAGGTTGACCAGAAGGAAGCCGAGAAGCTGGTCAAGAAAATTCGCCACGGGCGAGGATTCAGCCTGGGCGATTTCAAAAACCAGTTGGAACAGATGCAAAACATGGGCGGTCTGGGAGGCCTGGTGGACAAACTTCCCGGCATGAGCAATATCCCGGAACAGGTCAAATCCCAGGTCGACGATCGGCAGACCCGCCAGATGATTGCAATCATCAATTCGATGACGCCCCACGAACGCCAGTTTCCCGACGTGATTCGCGGTTCGCGAAAAAAACGCATCGCAATGGGTTCCGGAACCCAGATCCAGGCGGTCAACCGCCTGTTGAAACAGCATATGCAAATGCAGAAGATGATGAAGAAAATGGGCAAGGGCGGCATGGCTAAAATGATGCGGAAAATGGGGCAACTCAAGGGCCAGATGCCACCAGGGAAGTTTCCTGGCGGAAAAATGCCTTTTTAACGAGTCCTGAATCATGTGTGCAGATAAAACACGGCGTGATTTTCTGGCAGCGGGCTTGCTGGGGGCGGGCGGCCTGTCACTCGGCCTGGTTGCCTTTGCCAGGTATCGTGAGGCTGGCACACCGCCACGGATTTCGGAGCCCATGGGAACACTGGTCCCTGTCAATGATGAGACCACCGGCTTACCCCTGGTGAAATTGCCGGAGGGTTTCCGATACAAATCGATGTCCTGGGCTGGATCCAGGTTACATGACGGGTACACGGTGCCCGGCGCTGCCGATGGCATGGGGGTGGTCAAGCACGAGGGCACCAGGGTCACACTGGTCCGGAACCACGAACTGAAAGGCCCTACCGGACTGATTGGCGATCCTGAAAAAGCTTATGACGGAACACCGGGTGGCACGTCCACGCTGGTGTTCGACACGGCGAGCGAAGAACTGGTTGATTCCTGGATCAGTCTTGGCGGCACACTGAACAATTGCGCCGGCGGAGTCACCCCCTGGGGCACCTGGCTGAGTTGCGAAGAGTCTGTGTTCAATCCGGACATGGCGCATTTTTCTCCCCCACGTAAACAAATCTGGTGGGATGTCAGGGATGCGCGGCAGCCGCACGGATTTGTTTTCGAGGTTCCGGACCGGGGCGTTGCGAAGCCGGAACCCATCATCGATATGGGTCAGTTTTATCACGAAGCTGCGGTTGTCGATCCGGCCACCGGGATTGTCTACATGACAGAAGATACCGGTCCCAAGGCAGGTTTTTACCGCTACCTGCCCAACGTTCCTGGCCAGTTGCATCGTGGCGGGCGCCTGCAAATGATGAAGGTGGCCGGGCGCACAGAAATGATGGACTACCTGGTGTTGGGGCAGGAGATGGACGTGGAATGGGTCGATATTCCGGATCCCTCGGCAGGGCTCACGCCCGACCACCCCAACGGTGACGGGGTAGTGCAACAGGGCCTGGCTGCCGGCGGTTCGGCATTTGTCGCGCTTGAAGGTTGCGCCATGGCTGACGAGCGGATTTATTTCACTTCCAAGCTTGGTGGCCGCAACATGGCAGGTTACGTGTATGAGTATCACCCCGTGCGGGAGAAAATCTGGACGGTCCACGAGTCGCCCGGGCATGGTTATTTTTCCGGACCGGACAATATCGTTGTCAGTCCCCGGGGCAGCCTGGTGATTTGCGAGGACCGCCTGACTGACGATACGGCGGCTCAAAACGTTTGCGGCCTAACCCGCGAGGGTGAATTTTTCAGGTTCTGCCAGGTAAATCCCCGCCTCAGGGGCGATTTCCAGGGGCACAACCTGAAAAAAACGGCACTGCAAAGCGAATGGGCCGGCGCGACGTTCTCCGGGGATGGCAAATGGATGTTCATCAATATCTACAATCCCGGTGTCACACTGGCCATTACCGGGCCCTGGCAGGAAGGATATTTATGAGTTTTTTCAGTTAATTGTTGTTTTCTTTTTGTCAAAAGGGGGGTAAAATGGGTGGTTTGCTAGGATTCAACTGGATTCAATAGAAATGGTTAAAATCAGATTGTCACGCGGCGGAGCCAAGAAGAAGCCGTTCTATCACATCGTGGTTACGGATAGCCGTAAAGCACGTGATGGCCGTAACATTGAGCGCCTGGGGTTTTTCAACCCGGTTGCGCGTGGCCAGGAAGAGCGTCTGCGTCTTGATCTGGACCGCGTAGAATACTGGACGGGCGTTGGCGCCCAGGTCAGTGATCGCGTTAAAACGCTGGTCTCCGAGGCTCGCGCAGCAGCCGCCTGATCCCGCCGGAGACGATGACGTGAATGTCGAGTCTTCCGGTGAACGAAAAATCGTTCAGATCGGGCATGTTTCAGGCGTTCATGGCATCAGGGGTTGGGTAAAGATTTTTTCTTTGACCGAACCCAGGGAAGCAATATTTGAATATCAGCCCTGGCTTTTGGGTGAGGCTTTTAAAAAAGTTTGCATCAGGCAGGGTAAAAAGCACGGCAAGCACTTGATTGCCCTGCTGGAGGAAGTGGACGATCGTGAGCAGGCCGAAGGCCTGGTAAAGCAGCCCATTTCGGTGTATCGCGATCAGTTTCCGGTGTTACCGGATGACGAGTTTTACTGGACGGATCTTGCAGGTCTGGCCGTGAGGCTCGAGGACGGAACGGAACTGGGAACCGTAGAAAGTATGCTCGCCACCGGAGCGAATGATGTGATGGTGGTCAGGGGCGAAAAGGAACGACTGATACCTTTCGTGCCAGGGCAATACGTGAAACAGGTAAACCTGGACGGCGGTTATGTCATCGTCGACTGGGATCCGGAATTCTGACCGATGAGAATTCAGGTGATCACTCTGTTTCCGGAGGCGTTTGCGCCGCTGGTCAGCCTGGGTGTAACCGGGCGCGGGATCAGCACCGGGAAAGTCAGTCTCGAGCTGCTCAACCCGCGCGATTACGCCACCGACCGGCACCGTACGGTTGATGACCGGCCGTATGGCGGAGGCCCGGGGATGGTGATGGCGGTGGAACCACTGCGCAGCACCATCAGGGCAGCTAAAAGCATTGCCGGAGGAGGTTCGGAACCGCCTAAGGCCAGCCTGCTGAGCCCCCAGGGGCGGCCACTGGACCAGGTCAGGGTCAAGGATTTAGCCCGGCGGGAAGAACTGATTCTCGTGTGTGGGCGCTACGAAGGAATCGATGAACGGCTGATCGAGCTGGAAATCGACGAGGAATGGTCCATTGGTGACTACGTCCTCAGCGGCGGAGAACTTGCCGCGGCGGTGTTGATAGACGCCGTCACACGGTTGTTGCCGGGCGTGCTTGGAGACGAGCAGTCAGCACAACAGGATTCGTTCATGGACGGATTGCTGGATTGCCAGCACTATACCCGGCCCGAGGAGATCGAGGGCCTGGCCGTACCACCGGTATTGCTGTCCGGTGACCACGGCGCCATTGAACGCTGGAGAAAAAAACAGTCACTCGGAAGAACCTGGCTGAGAAGGCCGGATTTGCTTGAAGAGCTGGCACTGGATACGGAATCAGAAGCATTGCTGGCTGAATTCAAAGACGAATACAGGAAAGAGAAATGACCAACATCATTGATGAAATCAACGCGGAACAGCTGAACACCAAAATCCCCGAGTTCGCGCCGGGTGACACCATTGTCGTCAGCGTCAAAGTAAAAGAAGGCGACCGCGAGCGCCTGCAGGCTTTCGAAGGTGTCTGTATTGCTGTGCGCAACCGTGGACTCAACTCGGCATTCACCGTGCGCAAGATTTCACACGGCACCGGTGTAGAGCGTGTTTTCCAGACCCACAGCCCGCTGATCGATTCGATCAAGGTTAAACGTCGCGGCAATGTCCGGCGCGCCAAGCTGTATTACCTGCGCGGGCGTGAAGGCAAATCTGCCCGCATCAAGGAAAAGCTCAACTAGGCAGCATGCCTTGCACAAGCCGAAGAACCCGCCGCATGGCGGGTTTTTTGTCATCGGAGTAGTCCATGGATTACGGCTTTCATCGCGTTATCGAACCGGTCGGTGCAATTCCCCAGACAGCGAGTAAGCTGGACGCCCGTCCCGAGCTGCTTACCCCTACTGAGATTCTGCTGGATGTTTCGCTGCTAAACCTCGATTCCACCGGAATGGCGCAGCTGCATAGCACAGGCAGGGGAATCGAAGAGCAGGTGATGGAAATTGTTGGTATGCGCGGGAAGATGCACAACCCGGTCACTAACTCGGGCGGTGTGTTGCTTGGGACCGTGCGGGAAATCGGATCCGAAGTATCCCGGGGCTTCTCACCTCGCGCCGGGGAAATGATCATTCCACTGGTGTCGACCTCGACACTGCCCCTGCGCCTGGAGAAGATCATGGCGGTCAGCGGGGACCAACTCTCTGTGCGGGGCACCGCGGTGCTGTTCGACGGTATGGCCTATACTCCGGCTCCCGCTGATATTCCGTTGCCCGTCGCCCTTTCCATACTCGATATTTCCAGTATCGTGCCGCAGGTATACCGCCACGTCACGCCGGGTCAGACGGTACTTGTCCTCGGCGCGGGGAAGAGCGGCGCCGCGGCGATGGCCGCTATCCGCAAGAAGTCGCCAGACATCCGGATTATTGCCCTCGACCGGGACGCAGACTGCCTTGATCAGATAATGACCCTTGGGCTGGCAGACATTAAAATTGAAACCAATGCCGCCCGACCGGAAACGGTCTTGGGCAGAGTCGCTGAGGCTACCTCAGGCGAACTCTGCGACGTCGTTCTCAATTGCGTTAACGTGCCGGACACGGAGGCGACTTCCATACTGTGCGCCCGTCGCGGAGGTACAGTCGTTTTTTATTCCATGGCCACGCGTTTCGACCGGGCTGCGCTGGGCACAGATGCAACCGACAACGATGTCCGTCTCATTATCGGAAACGGTATTGCAGAAGGCCAGGCCGAACTCGCGCTGGACCTGTTCCGCGGGCATTCCGGTCTTCTTGGCTATTTCCAGGCACCTTGATTCTTTTCCTGTCACCCCTATCTAACAGTGCATCCAAACAACCAGATTTTAAGGCAAATGAGCGAAACACCTACTGTTGAAACCCATGCGTTCCAGGCGGAGACCCGCCAGGTTCTGCACCTGATGATCCATTCCCTGTATTCCAACAAGGAAATTTTCCTGCGCGAGTTGGTTTCCAATGCGTCCGACGCACTGGACCGGCTGCGCTTTTCCGCGATCGCCGATGACGGCATGTACGAGGGCGACAGCGATCTGCGGATCGAGATCGAGGCCGACGAGGAAGCCGGTACGCTCACCGTTCGTGACAACGGCGTGGGCATGAACCACGACGACGTGATGGAGAACATCGGGACTATTGCGAGATCGGGTACCCGTGCTTTCCTGGACCGGCTCAGCGGCGATGAAAAAATGGACGCGCACCTGATCGGACAGTTTGGTGTCGGGTTCTATTCCTCATTCATCGTGGCGGACAAAGTGACCGTTCTGACCCGCAAGGCAGGGGAGGCAGCGGATGCCGGCGTGCGCTGGGAATCCGATGGCGGCGGCGAATACACGCTGGAGACTATCGCCAAGGACACGCACGGCACCGAGGTGATCCTGCACCTGAAGGAAGACGAAAAAGAGTTTCTCAGCAGCTGGACGCTCAAGTCCCTGGTCAGCCGTTATTCCGACCACATCGGTTTCCCGATCCGCATGCAGGAAGAAGTCGCCATTGGTGAGACCAAGGAGGGTGAAGAGCCAGAGACCCGGACCGAATGGAAAGACATAAACAAGGCTTCGGCACTGTGGACCGTGCCCAAGTCCGAGATTTCGGATGAGGAGTACCAGTCTTTCTACACGTACCTGTCGCATGATCTCGACGACGCCATGTGCTGGGCGCACAACAAGGTGGAAGGAAGCCAGAGCTACACGACGCTCTTGTACGTCCCTGAAACCGCGCCGATGGACCTGATGCTACAGCGCGATGAACGCAGCGGCCTGCGCCTGTACGTGAACCGTGTGTTCATCATGGATGCGGCGCAGCAATTGCTGCCGCATTACCTTCGCTTCATACGTGGCGTGGTCGATTCCGACGACCTGCCGCTGAACGTATCTCGTGAACTGTTGCAGGAAAACGAGCTGTCCGGGAAGATCCGCTCAGCCGTCATCCGCCG
>JARFQZ010000317.1 GCA_029287515.1 Lysobacterales bacterium | reverse complement strand
CCTGATGCGCGTCCAGCTCGAGCCCTCCTACATCCTCCATGGCAGGCCTTTTCGAGAGACCAGCCTGCTGCTGGAAGTTTTGAGCAACTCGCACGGACGCGTTGGGCTGGTAGCTCGCGGCGCCCGGGGTTCGCGCTCCCGATGGAAAAACCTGCTGCAGCCGTTCAGGCCTCTGTTACTGAGCTGGAATCAAAAAGGCGAGCTGGGCACACTGACCGGGGCAGACCAGGTGGCATCACCGCCGGCTCTGGAGGGAGAGGCGCTGTTCTGCGGACTTTACGCGAATGAGCTGACGACCCGCTTCCTGCAGCGACAGGATCCCCACCCGGGTTTTTTCGGCGTCTACCGCGAGTTGGTAGGGCAGCTGTCTGCGGGAGCGTTGAGCCAGCCCTTGCTGAGAACTTTCGAGGCCCGCTTGTTGAAGTCGGCAGGCTTTGGGCTTCAACTTGAACATGAACATGGCACTTCCGAGGAGATCAGCGAAAGTGCCTGGTATATCTATGAACCCGAAACCGGGCCCAGGCGAAAAGCGTTTGACGAGAGCAGGGCGAAAGAGCTGGTTTCCGGCGAGGCCTTATTGGCGCTAAAATCCGGGATCATAGAGGACCGTCACCTGCGGGAACTGAAAGTTTTGATGCGCAAACTGATCCGCTATCACCTGGGAGGCAAACCGCTGAACTCCCAGGCATTGTTTTTTTGATCAGCGAACAGAAAGGTAAAGACATGGCTGTATTGCTCGGCGTCAACATTGATCACGTGGCAACCGTTCGCGAAGCCCGGGGAACTCACTACCCCTCTGTCACCGAGGCTGCCGAACTGGCGGAACGCTCCGGAGCAGATTCAATAACCGTCCACCTCAGGGAGGACCGGCGCCATATCCAGGACGAGGATGTCCGGATTCTGTGCGCCAACACCCGGACCAGGATCAACCTCGAGATGGCGGTAACGCCTGAAATGCTTGCCATTGCGCTGGCGCGAAAACCTGCTGATGTCTGCCTGGTTCCTGAAAAGAGGGAAGAGTTGACAACCGAGGGCGGGCTGGATGTCGCGGGCAATCCGGAGCCGGTCACAGCGGCTGTTGCCGAGTTGACAGCAGCCGGTATCAGGACATCCCTGTTTATAGATCCGGACAGGGAACAGTTGGATGCTGCTGTTCAGGCCGGCGCCCCTGTAGTGGAATTGCACACCGGTACCTACGCAGATGCCACTGAAGCGGAGCAGGCCGATGAACTGCGAAGGCTCGAAAGGGCCTGCATATACGGAAACCGGCTGGGACTGCAGATCAATGCGGGGCATGGCCTGCACCTGGGGAACGTGCTGGCGGTAACCCGTCTGCCGCACATGAATGAGTTGAACATTGGCCACTCCATCATCGCCCGATCGATTTTCGTCGGCCTGGCGGAAGCCGTCCGGGAAATGAAAGAAGTGATTCTGTCAGCCTGACGCGGTTGCACCGGCCTTTCGCATGAAGGCTTGCGCAGCCTGGAAGGTGCCATAGTAAGCGCGCGCCAGATCCGCCGTCCCGGTGGCCTGCCGGATCAGGCGATTCAGCAGGATCAAATTCGTTTCCAGCTTTTTTTCCCCGGTCAAGGCAGCCGAAGCAATCAGCTGGTGCACCAGGAAAAAAGCCTGCTCCCTGTCACCCTCCAGGAGATGGTTTTCGAGTCTCGGCAGTTGCTGCTCCAGTTCGATAGTGAACAGCTTCCTGAGTTCTGCACTGGTTGCCGGCGAACGGGGCAGGCCGGGAGACAAACCAAGCAGATCAGAGGCAAGCTGCTGAAGCGCGCTGCCTGAAGCCGGCTTGGTGATTGCATGATCTATACCGGGTAAATCGGGTTTCGTCGAGCGAACCTGGAAATTTTCAGCAGACAACAGGACAATTTTTACCGGGGGGTGCGAAGGTGGCCAGCGATCCCTGATCTTCCGTGCGACTTCAATACCGGTGGAATCCGGCAGGTTAAAGTCCATGAAAATCAACTGTGGCAGCCAACGGAGCGCGGTTTGAAGGGCGCTGAGGCCGGTGTCAGCGTGCCTGGTGGCAGCGCCCAGCCCGGAAAGTACACTCAACAGGTGGTGACGACTGGCTTCATGATCATCCACTACGAGGATCTTTGGTTTGCTTAAGTGGCGCCTTGTTTCCATATAGCCCCCTTTTTCGGCATGATGGATGGATGAAAGAAAGCATAGCTGATCGGGCACTGTCTGCAAGCGCCGCTGTGTGCCTGGTGTTGTCAATCCTGGCTGTTTCCATGCCGACCGCCTGGGCGGCTTTTCCCGACATCCGGTTTTCCGCGGACAGCATAGAGTATGAAAGTGTTCATCTGCACAAGGTGGATGCGCGGCTGGATGCCGGGAAGGATTTTTCGATCAGCGCCGGCCTGGCAGAACTCAGAGACTGGAAAAGGTCCTACGATGACCTGTCGGTCAACGGGACTTTGCACACCCTGGAAAGCGCGGAAGGCCGGTTGCTGCTGCGCAGTAGCCTGCGTTCAGGAGGACTTGCGGCCGAACTGGAAATACTGGCCGAAGCGGGAGATTTGGCTGTGGAGCTTGCGATCGACCGTCAAAAACTCACCGCTTTTGGCGACATGGATTCGCTTCCCCCCGAATTCGGATGGCTGAGTAACGGTTACGCGGATCCCCGGATCCAGGTGCGTTTTAGACCCGATGGTTCGGGCGAATGGCAATTACACGTCGGCCTTCGCCAGTTGGCCTTCGACTCGCCCGATGGCCGTTTCGCCGCGGATTCTCTGGCCATTGACCTGGACATTGGCGCGACGATGGACAAGGGATCATCGCCCCGTATTGCCGGACTCATCAGGAGTGGTGAACTTCTCATCGATGATTTCTACAGGGATTTTTCAGATGGAACGCTGAAGTTTTCATTCCAGGCGATTTCAGAAATGAGCCAGTGGCGTGTCCGTGACCTCAGGGTCGCTGATGAAGACGCTTTGGATATCCGGGGACGGGCGACGATTGATCTGAAAAATGGTTTTGATGTCTCGGGGATCGAAATCAATCGCCTGAGCCTGGGTTTTCCGGGCGCCTATGCCCGTTACGTAGAGCCTGTTCTGGCTCCGGTGACGCTTGACGGACTGGAAGTGACCGGAAGGCTTAACTGGAGCGGCGCCTGGGCTGAAGGAGTATTTCAATCGGGTGATCTTGAAATTGAAGATCTGAGTATCGTTGATATCAGGAGGAACAGGTTTGCCCTGACGGGTCTGCAGGCCCGGATGCGCCCGGGAGACCAGGGATTCGATTCGAACCTTGCATGGCGGGGCCTATTGCTTGGAAAAATCAACCTGGGTTCCGGCGAAGCTGCGCTGGATTCCGAACCAGGCGCCCTGGCCATCACCGAACCCCTGAGGCTGGACGTGCTTGGCGGCAGACTTGACCTCCACGAACTCAAGATTCTGCTACCCGGCACAGGTTCGGGTGCAAGAGACGAACCGGACATCCGGCTTCGCCTGGATCTCCGGGATCTCGACATGGAATTGTTGACTCAGGCGTTTGGCTGGCCCGCCTTCTCGGGCAAGCTCAGCGGTCACATTCCCGGAGTGAGGCTGGAGGATGGGGTTCTGGAGTTGGAGGGCAAAATCCTGGTCAATGTCTTCGATGGCATCGTCTCACTGGATGACTTGCGGGTTGAACGTCCGTTTGGTGTATTGCCGAGCCTGGCAGCTAATGTCGAAGCGGAGGACCTTGACCTGGAACTGCTGACCAGTACTTTTTCGTTCGGCCGGATATCCGGCCGGATCAATGGATATGTCAGGGAGTTGCGCATGCTGGACTGGAGGCCGGTGGCTTTCGACGCCTGGCTGGGAACCCCTGAAACACAGAGGGGTTCCAAGGGCATTTCGCGCCAGGCCGTCAATCATTTGACGACACTGGGTGGAGGAAGCGCCACCACGGCCCTGACGAGCCCGCTGATGAAGTTATTCAACAATTTTTCGTACAAGAGGCTGGGTTTTGGTTGCCGCATGCAGAACAATGTCTGCGAAGTGCGAGGAGTGAGTGAGGACGATGTCAGCGTGTTGATCATGGAGGGGGCCGGTGTGCCGAAAATAACCATCAGGGCCTATAACCGGACGGTTGACTGGCCGCAGTTGCTGGCACATCTTGCTGCAGCGTCCGAGGGCGAGGGCATTCGGGTTGGCGACTGACGTATCATCGAATGAACCGGCCCCGTCGACCCGTGGTCTGATAAAATGCGAACTGAGCCGCAAACAAAGGAGTACCCGGATGAAAAAACTTAACGCCATGCTGTTCCTGGGCCTCGTGTTTTCGCTTGCGGCCTGCGTAACGATCAATGTATATTTTCCAGCCGCCGCGGCTGAGCGCGCCGCCGAGAAGTTCGTAGGTGATGTGCTGGGCGAGACACCTGAGGAAGGTTTGTTGATCAATCCCCTGGATCCGCCGTCGGGCGTGATGTTGATGGCCGCGGCCAATCTGCTTGATTTCCTGGTGGCCGATGCACAGGCCCAACAAGCCGAAATCGATATCAATACCCCGCAAATCAACGCCATCAAGGCACGGATGGCGCAACGTCAGCGCCAGCACCTGGATGCGTTGTTCGACGCGGGGGCCATTGGCTTCAGTTCCGACGGGCTGGTGACGGTGCGTGACCGTTCGGCAGTCCCACTCAGCGAGCGGCGAACCATCGAGAGCATCGTCGCCGACGAGAACCGTGACCGCAAGGCGGTCTATCGTGAAATTGCCGTCGCCAATGGTCATCCCGAGTGGGAAAAAGAGATCCAGGAAACTTTTGCACGCGAGTGGGTGCGTAACGCCCGCAAAGGCTGGTTTTACCAGGATTCCAACGGGGCCTGGCGCCAGAAATAAGCCGAGTCATCACGATACGACCGGGTGCAGTCAGCCCGGTCGTTTTTTTTTTGAGAATCGAACATGAGCCGAAGACGAAGACGTAAATTACCTAAAGAGCCGTTCGAGGCTTTGATTGAAGACCTGAGCCACGACGGGCGCGGTGTGACTACGCATCAGGACAAGAAAGTATTTGTACATGGTGCACTGCCGGGTGAGCGCGTTAATGTCCGGGTCACCGACCGTAAAAGAAATTATGACGAAGGCGAAACTTTGGAGATCATCGAGCCTTCACCCGACCGCATCGAACCGCGTTGCCCGCATTTTGGCCAGTGTGGTGGATGTTCATTGCAGCATCTCGACCCCGCTAAACAGATTGAGGCAAAGCACCATGCGCTTGTCCAGAACCTGGAAAGAATCGGCAAGGTCACGCCGGACGAATTTTGGGCGCCCCTGACCGGGCCCCTATGGGCGTACCGTCGCAAAGCCAGGCTATCGGTGCGGTATGTGCATAAGAAAGAACGTGTGCTGGTAGGGTTCAGGGAGCGATACGGACGTTTTGTCGCCGATATGCAGACCTGTTTTGTGCTGGACGAGCGCATCGCCTCCCAACTCGAAAACCTTTCCAACCTGGTTTTCACGATGGATGCCCGGCGGTCCATCCCCCAGATAGAAGTTGCCTGTGGTGATGAGCAATGCGCGCTCGTGTTTCGCCACCTGGACCCGCTGAGCGAAGGAGACCTTGAGAAATTACAGAAGTACGCCATTGATTCAGGCATCGCGGTGCTGCTTCAACCGTCCGGTCCCGCCAGCGTTCACAGCCTGGAGCCTGCTGAAGTCGACCTGCAGTTTGGTGTGCCGGAATTCGACGTACGGATGGCTTTCGGCCCTTCGGATTTTATACAGGTCAATACCGAAATGAACCGCCAGATGATTCACAGGGCCGTT
>JARFQZ010000300.1 GCA_029287515.1 Lysobacterales bacterium | reverse complement strand
AAATTCACCTCAGATCTGATCAAGAGGTACGATGTAGCAGGTCCGCGTGACACGTCTTACGCGTCTGCTGTCCAGTTCATGGAAGGATTCGATGCGGAGCCTTACAAGCGCTGCACCGCGGCCAGCAACAGCGAACTGATCCCGAATCCGCTGTATGTTTAAGTGCAGCTGCCCTTTTGCATATCCCTATGCGACTTCTGCGGCTGCATGAAGAAAGTCACCCGGCACGAGCAACAGGCCGACCACTACCTGGGGCTCCTGCATAAGGAAATTGCTCTGCAGGGTGAACTGTTCGACCACGACCGCGAAGTGGTCCAGTTACATTTCGGAGGAGGAACACCCACGTTCCATGACGATGAAAAACTCAAGGCCCTGATGGCCGTCCTGGGGGAACACTTTTCGCTGAGCAGCGATGACAGCAGAGAATTTTCGATCGAAGTGGATCCCAGGACTGTCGGCCGTGACAGGCTTGCCCAGCTGGCCTCAATGGGTTTCAACCGGATCAGCCTGGGCGTTCAGGATATCGACCCGAAGGTCCAGGAAGCTGTCAACCGGATCCAGGACAAGGACGAAACGCTGGACATGGTCGAGGCGTCGAGGGAACTGGGCTTCAACTCGGTTTCCATTGACCTGATTTATGGCCTGCCTCTGCAGACGGTTGAAAGTTTTACCGACACCATCGACACGGTGGTGGGCGTCAAGCCCAACCGCCTGGCTGTTTATAACTATGCCCACCTGCCGCACCTGTTCCGTGCGCAACGTATGATCGATTCGAAAGACATTCCCTCTCCGGAAACCAAGCTGAAGCTGATGGAACTGACGATCGACAAGCTGACCAGCGCCGGGTATGTCTATATCGGCATGGATCATTTCGCCTTGCCCGATGACGAACTGACCGTTGCCCAGCAGGAAGGCGGGCTGCAACGCAATTTCCAGGGCTACTCGACCCGCCGTGAATGTGACCTCGTAGGGCTGGGTGTCAGCGCGATAGGTAAAGTGGGCGACTGCTACGCCCAGAACCTGAAAGACATCCCCACCTGGCAATCGGTCGTCGCCGAGGGCAAGCTGCCTATCTGGCGCGGCGTCAGCCTGAATACCGAGGACCGTCTGCGCCGCAGCATCATCGAATCCATCATGTGCCATGGTGAGGTGAAATTCGGGGAATTCGAGTCCAATTACGCAATCGATTTCCATGATCACTTCGCGCTGGAACTCGGCAACCTGGAACAACTCGCAGATGACGGCCTCATTGAAATGGGCGACGACGAATTCAAGGCAACGCCTGAAGGCCGGCTGCTGTTGAGAGCCATCGCAATGATCTTCGACGAATACATGCAGGAGCCCGCAACAAGACCAAAATTTTCGCGCGTCATCTGACCTTTTCCCGGGCCCTGGAACACCGTCGCATACGTATTTCTACGCATGCGCGGTCAGGCGTCCGCGCAATATAATGCATCCAAAAGAACTAATTATTTTGGAGAGTGCGTTATGGAAAGTTCCTTAAGAGTAGCTAACATCCGTGACTATCGGCGTGAACCCTCCCGTGCACAAGTTGCATGCAGCCGGTGTGCGCTGGGTGAGCTTTGCCTCCCACGCGGTTTGACACCGGACGAAACCGAGCGTTTTGAACAGATTGTTCATCGCTCCCGGCCCATCCAGCCGGGTGAACACCTGTTCCGTGCAGGCGATGAATTCCGATCCGTCGCTTCGGTCCGAACCGGTTGTTTCAAGAGTTATGTGATCGACCACGAAGGCCAGGAGCAGGTCCTTGGATTTCACCTTCCCGGTGAAATCATCGGCCTGGACGCCATTCACTCCTGCAAGCACGTCGCCAACGTAGTGGCCCTGGATACCAGTGCTGTCTGCGGGCTGACTTTCGAGACCGTCACCAGCATGGCGCGGCACATGCCGGAACTGCAATCCGAGTTGTTCCGCGTCATGAGTCAGCGCATCAGTGAACTCGAAACAATCGCGGGTGATCTGAGTGCAGACGAGCGAATCGCCATGTTTCTGCTGTCACTGTCCGAGCGGTTCTCACGCCGCGGATATTCCGACCGCGAATTCATCCTGGCCATGTCCCGCAGGGATATCGCCAGCTACCTGAGACTGGCTACTGAAACGGTTAGCCGCGTATTGGCGCGTTTCCAGAAAGCCGGCGTGGTCAAAGTCGACCGCAAACAGGTCAGAATTCAGGATATGGATGAGCTGAGGGCGATCGCCCGCAAGTCCTAGTGCTCAACACCACCGGGACCGTGAACATGTCCGTGTGAGACCTCTTCTTCGGTCGCATCACGGACATCGGTCACTTCGACATTGAACGTCAGCGACTGCCCCGCCAGGGGGTGGTTGGCGTCGACATCGATATTGAACCGGCCGACCTTCAGCACCGTCACCCGCCTGGGCCCCTGCTGGGTGTTCAGAACGACCGATTGCCCGGGCTTCAGCCGCCGCCCTTCGCCGAAATGCTTGGCCGGAACCCGCTGGATCGCACCCTCGTTACGCTCACCATAAGCTTCGGCAGGCTCGACCGTAACCTCGAACTTGTCTCCGGCCACCTTGCCTTCCATCGCCTTTTCCAGGCCGGGAATGATATTGCCCGCGCCATGCAGGTAAATCATCGGGTTTTCCTGTTCACGTGAGGATTCGATTTCTTCACCCTGGTCATTTTTCAGGGTGTAATGAAAGGAAACCACTTTTTTGTTATCGATGTTCATTTGCTCACTGTTCCTTTTTAAGGGTTACTGCCCGCTGATCCAGCGCTGCGTTTCCTCGGTAAGCACATCCAGCGGCACGGAACCCAGCGACAGGATGAAGTCGTGGAAAGCGCGGATGTCGAAATCGTCACCCAGGTCTCTTTCCGCCTGGCCCCGTAGCTGCCAGATGGTGTATTCCCCCAGCTTGTAGCTCAAGGCCTGGGCAGGCCAGGAAATATAGCGGTCAATTTCTGTGGTCACTTCGCGAATTGACAAAGCAGTGTTGGATGCCAGGAAATCCAGCGCCTGCTGGCGTGTCCAGCCCATTGCATGGATGCCGGTGTCTATGACCAGCCGGCAGGCCCGCCACATCTCGTATGTCAGCCGGCCAAATTGCTCGTACGGAGTTTCATAAATGTCCATTTCCAGGCCGAGTTTCTCCGAGTACAGTCCCCAGCCCTCGCCATATGCCGAGATGTAGACATAACGTCGAAACGGCGGCAGGTCTTCCTGCTCCGCCGCCAGCGCGTTCTGGGTGTGGTGGCCAGGCGCACCTTCATGCAGGGTAAGGGCTGGAATCGCGTAAAGCGGACGGCTTTCCAAGGCGTAGGTATTCACCCAGTAATAACCACCCCGTTGGGCTTCCAATGGGGCCCCCACATACCTTCCGGAGGTGTAAAACGGGGCCAGTTCACCGGGCACGGGCGCCACGCCATATGGCTGCCTGGGCATGTGGCCGAACAACATGGGCAACCTGCCATCAATTTTCTTTGCGTAATACGATGCGTGGGCCAGCAACTCCTTGGGCGTCTTCGCGTAGAACTGCGGATCGGTTCTGAGAAACTCGAGAAACTCGGCGAAATCGCCCTCGAAACCAACTTCCCGGATGATTTCTTCCATTTCAGCTCGAATCCTGGCCACTTGTTCACGGCCGATGGCATGAATCTCTTCGGGCGTCATGTCCACCGTCGCGTACTGCTGGATCTTGGCCTGGTAGAAGCGTTTGCCATCCGGTAATTGGGTAGCGCCCAGGCTGGTGCGTGCACCGGGCATGTATTCCTTGTTGTAGAACTCATCAAGCCGCCGGTATGCAGGAATGACTTCGTCTGAAATGACTTTTTCAGCCGTGGCCAGTAACTCCGCCCGGTCTCCACCGGAAACCGACTCGGGCATCTCCTTGAATGGCTGATAAAACGGGCTGTCGGCAACGTTTTCCACGATCTGCGCCTTGATCGGCTCGTCCCGCCCCTTCAGGATCACGGCGGGCTGGGTAATCCCCGATTCCAGCCCTGTGCGCAACAGGGTAATGTACTGGTCCAGAAGCCGGGGCAATTGGTGTAATCGGCCCAGATAATTGCGGTAATCCTCGGTGCTGCCAAAATCCGTCTCCACCGGGAGCCGGCCCAATTCTATGTAGAAGCCCGTGTCACTGGTGAACGGTATCAGGAAAGCCCTGGTCTCGAATTTGGCCAGGAAATTGTCGATCTGCTTGACGAAAATCCGGTAATTTATGCAATCGGTTCGATCCAGCCGCTGGCAGGAAACCTCGTCCAACTCGGCGCGAATCTCCTTCCAGAAACCGTATCGCCTGGCTTCGGCCTCCTCGCTGACATCACCCATCTGGTCCGCATAGTCATTAACCCCCACATAGGATGCAAACATTGGGAATTCGCTCATCCGGAAGGCCCATTCCTTCTCGTGGATTTCGCGAAAACGCTCACTGTCGTCGGCCGCCGGAAGCGGGAATGCCGCAGCCAGGCAAATCATGAATACCAGTGTTTTTCTGATCATCTTTTCCAACCTTAATTTATCGTGCATCACCGCACCAGGAAACCATCTCCAAGGGGATCTCTTTCGTCCAATACAAACCGGTGCTCGCCGCAGATATGGGCGCTGCCCCTGACCTCGGGAATGATGGCTTGAATGCCGGCAACTTCAACGGTCTCTCGATAGCGAACTTCGAACCGGGTGCCGATGAAGCTGTCTATCTTCAGGATCTCCCCGGACTTCAGCCTGCCCTTGTGGACTTCGATGGCCGCCCGCCCGCTGACACCCGTACCCGTGGGTGACCGGTCGAGTTCACCATCTGCAAAAACACAGGCGTTCCGGGAATGGCCGGGTTCAACGCCCTGGCGAACAAAAATAGTGCCATAGAGAAAATTCATGTCGGGTTCACCCGTGGGGTGCCGGATGATCTCTTCGCGATTAACGCATTCCTTGATCTTCCGGCCGAGGTGGATCATCCGGGACGCCTCCCCGGGCGCCACCTCGAGACCAAGGGGTTCGGCGTCGACGTATGCGTAAAAAGCCCCGCCAAATGCAATCGTGCAATCAACAGGGGTGCCGTCCACGTCCACTCGATGCTGCTCATGCAAAACAAAAGAAGGCACATTGAGGAACGAAACCGAGTCTATCCTGCCCCTGCTGTCGTAATGGGCGGTTGCGGTAATGCGGCCTGCCGGGGTGTCGATTCGCACCAGGGGCGCGGCAGCGGCTTCGAACAGGCCATGTTCCAGCCCCGCCGTCACCAGCGCGATAATGCCGTGCCCGCACATGGTGCTGTAGCCCTCGTTGTGAAGAAACAGCACCCCGATATCACCATCCGGGGTCACGGGACCGGTCAATACCGCGCCGTACATGTCAGCATGCCCCCGGGGTTCGAGCATCAGGAAGCGCCGGAAATGGTCCAGCTCTTCTTTCATGAACCGGCGCTTGTCGAGCATGGTTTCGCCCGTGATTCCTGGCAGGCCGGACGTGACTATTCTCAGAGGCTCGCCGGCCGTGTGGTAATCAAGCGTACGCACTTCCATCAGGTAACGACGAAGCCTTCCCACAAGGGGTCATCGTCCGGGTCGACCGTTATGACATTGTGCCCGTAAACCCTTGCCCAGCCTTCTATGCTGGGGACGATGGCGGGGTACTCTCCCACGCGGGTCTCTGCTTCCACGCGCCCGGTGAACCGGGTGCCAATATAACTTTCGTGGATGAACGGATCACCCACGGATAATTCGCCCCGCGCTGACAGTTGGGCCATGCGCGAAGACGTGCCTGTGCCGCATGGAGAGCGATCGATCGCAGAATCGCCGTAGAACACCGCGTTGCGGGCATCCGAACCGTGCTTCAGGGGTTTGCCGGCCCACAGCACGTGACGCATGTGGGAAAGCCGCTCGTCATTGGGATGCGAGAAACGGTACCGCTCGTTGATCCGGTCTCTGAGCAGTGGGCTCAGGCGCACGATGTCTGCTGCAGTCAACTGGTCAAGGTCCGCATAGCCCTGTTGCGGCTCGATGATGGCGTAGAAGTTGCCGCCGTAGGCCATGTCGAATTTCAACGACCCGCCCAGCTCGGGACATTCGACTTCCAGGCCCCGGGAATGAAGGAATGACGGCACGTTGGTGAGCTTCACGGAACGGACTTTCCTGCCCTGCGACGTATAGGAGATCTCAACCTTCCCCGCGGGCGTCTCAAGATAGAGCTTTCCCGGTGTCCGCGGTGTCACCAGTCCGTTTTCGATGGCAATGGTGACGGTCCCGATCGTACCGTGGCCGCACATGGGCAGGCACCCGGAGGTTTCGATAAACAGAACCCCCACATCACAATCGTCTCGCCTGGTGGGGTAGAGGATACTGCCGGACATCATGGCATGACCACGTGGCTCGTACATCAGCGAGGTGCGTATCCAGTCGAACTCGGCGATGAAATGTTGCTGACGGTCCAGCATGCTCTCACCGTCGAGCTCAGGTGCGCCGCTATACACCAGCCGCACGGGGTTGCCGCAGGTATGGGCATCAATACAGCGAAAAGTGTGCACACCTGGCATCGGGATTCAGTGCTCGATGCCCGCCACCAGGCGTTCCATGACAGCAATAACGCCGTCCGATGCTTTCTGGGCGCCGTTGTATTCCCTGCGTGCAACGAGCCGCGCCATTTTTGAATTGGCCGAAATGGCGTCGGACAACTGCATCTGGTAGCGATGGTAGTACCAGAAGCGCCGGCAGTGGCTCCTGAGCGGCGAGACCGCGGTACTGACAAAGGGATTGCCGGCACAGATGTCCAGCAGGTGGTCGAGTTCCGTGTCCAGCTTGAGGAAATCTTCAAAACTGTCGTGGGAGATAGTCAATCTCCTGGCAATGGATGCAATATCACTCCTCTGGCTATCAGAGGCGTTCAGGGCCGCGCGATGCACCACCACCCGCTCCAGCGGCTTGCGAGCCTCCAGAACGTGCACCATGCTGGCCCTGCTGACCGGCGTGACGACCAGTCCTTTGCGCGGCAGCACGGTGAACAATTCCTGTTGAGCGAGCCGCTGAATGGCCTCCCGCACCGGCGTCCGGCCAAATCCGGTCAGATCGATCAACTGCCCTTCAGAAACCTGGGTTCCGGGCGAAAGTTCCAGTGTTACCAGCTTCTTTTCGAGTGACTGGTATGCCTGTTCGGCCAGGCTCAGCACTGCTTGGTTTGCGGTAGTCATCAAATCTCCGGCCCGGTGTCGAGATGCAACAAGGGCAGCCCTCGCCGTTCTGCATTGGCAAAAAACTTTACTGTATCCAGTTTCTCCGACTTGCCAAGCGTGGAATTCTCACCCAGCGATCCCAGGATGACCAGGCCGTGAACGCCGGCTTCCAGCTGGAATTCGAGATGACGTTCCATTGCATCCCAGTCGATTTCATCCGCCGCGGTGAATTTAGTCGTTAATGCCGGAAAGAAGCCTTTCCAGTTGACCTTGACCATTTTTCGTTCCAAAAAGGATCGGTGAGTCGGTCGATGATATATCAGCGCGGCGCATAAAAAAACCCGGCCGCCAGGCCGGGTCGTCAGTAAGTGTATTCCGAGTGTTATTTCTTCGATATCCGGATCGATCCATTGACCGTATCCAGTGAAATTCGCGCATCGCCGCCGCCGATCTCACCCGACAGATCCCGGCCGACAAAACCTTTCTCCGGTTCAAGCCCGAAGTCGTCCGCATTGATACTGCCGTTTACGGTCTCTGCTGTCACCCTGGCGCTGGTATCAGAAGGCACCAGCAGCAAGATTTTTCCGTTGACCGCGTCGGCTGTCACACGCTGACCTTCACCGAGTCGGTTGAACTCTGCCTTGACGCTGCCATTGACAGTCTCCAGGTTAACATCACCGACCAGGCCTGACGCCGTCAACGAGCCATTGACGGTTTCCGCTTTAACCAGCCCGCTTACGCCGCTGATCTCTACATCGCCGTTCACGGTAGTGATGCTGTCCAGATCGACGTCTTCGGGAACTTCCAGTTCGTAAGCGACACTGCCGCTGCTGTCATTGCCCCATTTGAACCAGCCGCCCTCACTTTTCGGATGCCTGGTTTCAATTCTTACGTAATTCCTGTCGGCATCCGTAATCACTTTGAGTTCGTCGAGGTATTCCTGCTTGCCAGCCTTTTTGTAGGCAACCAGCCGAACTTCTCCATCCGACCCACGGTTGATTTTGATATCGCCGTTAATGTTTTCGAGGCTGATCCTCGCGCCCGGCGCGACATCGAAGGTCATTTCCTCTGTTTCTTTCACGGCCGCGTTCAATGCTGTTGAAACCAGCAACAGCGCTGCACCGGCAATGGCACCTGCTCTCATCGACCTTGCTCCTGTTTCAGGTTTAATTTCCTGTTCCCAATGCCTTTGATGCTAACAGTCACCAAAGGGTTTAAACATGTGCAAAAAGTTTGCCCGGGCGCGCGGAATGAATTATCATTCCAATGTATTAACACATTAATACGTTAGAACAAACTATGAAACAGCACGACCAGTCCCAAAAAAATGAATTGAAGTCCGCGGCCCGCTCACTGTCCGAGGCCCTGCTTTCGCTGGAATCAGCAAACGAAGTAAAGCAGTTCCTCGAAGATCTCTGCACCCCGGCCGAGATCGAGGCAATGGTCGATCGCTGGCGGGTGGCACAACTGGTCGATCAGGGCTATTCCTACCGCGACATCAGGGAGATGACCGAAGTCAGTGTCACCACCATTGGCCGCGTGGCTCGTTTCATGGAGCACGGCACGGGCGGATACCGTGCTGCCCTCGATCGCCTGGAGAAGAAACCATCATGAGTCGTTTGCGCGTAGCCATCCAAAAGTCCGGCCGGCTGTCGGAAAAATCCCTGGAGATTCTTAAAAGTTGCGGCCTGAGTTTCGCCCGCAGTAAGGACAAACTGTTCTGGTACGGCAGGGACTTCCCGGTCGATGTGCTGTTGGTGCGGGACGACGACATCCCCCGCATGATACTGGACGGGGTCTGTGAACTGGGCATCGTCGGAGAAAATATCGCCAGCGAAGTCATGCTGGAAAGGGGTAGCGAGTCGGAACTCAATCGCCTGAGAAAACTGGGATTCGGTCACTGCAGGCTCTCCCTGGCCGTTCCGGAAAAGATGGCAATCAACAGCATCACTGAACTGGAAAACGCGCGGATTGCAACCAGCTACCCGGCGCTGACACGGTATCTGCTTGAAAAGCAGGGCGTAAAACCCGAAATTGTCGAGCTGTCCGGTTCCGTCGAAATTGCCCCCGGCCTCGGGACGGCGGACGCCATTTCTGACCTGGTATCCACCGGGACAACGCTCAGGGCCAATCACCTGAAAGAGTTCGAGGAACTGTACCAGAGCCAGGCTGCGCTTTACGGCCGGGCAAACGACATTTCAGAAGAAAAGCAAACCTTGCTCGATCGCCTGTTGGCCCGCCTGGAGGGCGTGATGCAGGCCAGGGAAAGCAAGTACGTCATGTTGCACGCGCCGCGCGAGGCCCTGGAGAAAATCACCGAACTCCTTCCCGGTGTGGAACATCCGTCGATCATGCCGTTGGAAGGCTCTGACCGGATTGCGATCCACGCTGTTTGCGGCGAAACGGTGTTCTGGGAACACCTGGAAGCCCTGAAAGCAGAAGGCGCCTCGGCCATCCTGGTGCTCCCGGTCGAGAAAATGCTCGCCTGAGCGGGTCACGCAGAGGTCACCCGAGTCATGTTCAATATGAAAGTCACGCGCTGGTCCGACCTGGATTCAGGTGAACAGCGGAAGCTGTTGCAGCGCCCGGTGTTCAGCAACAAAGGCCTGGGTGACTCTGTCGCTGAAATCCTGGCGCGCGTCCGGTCCGGCGGCGACAACGCGCTGGCGGAACTTACCCGCGAAATAGATAAACTCGAGCCGCGGTCATTCAGGCTCAGTGAGGAAGAACTGGACGCAGCCGCAGATTCGGCTGATCCGCGCCTGCTCAAGGCCATCGCCGACGCCAGTGAACGCATCAGGGCGTTTCATGCTGCGGACATGCCCCAGCGCAAGACCGTGGAAACCGCGCCGGGCCTGGTCTGCGAAGTTCGGTACCAGCCCCTGTCGCCGGTGGGCCTGTATATTCCCGGAGGCAGTGCGCCACTGATCTCCACCGTGCTGATGCTGGCCATTCCGGCGGTCCTGGCGGGTTGTGAGGAAATCGTGATGTGCTCTCCCCCGGGAAGTGACGGCAGGATACCGGCCAACATTCTTGCCGCCGCAAAACTGTGCGGAGTCTCCAGTGTCTTTTGCGCCGGCGGGGCCCAGGCCATCGCCGCGATGGCCTACGGGACCGAGACCGTCCCGCGCTGCAGCAAGATTTTCGGGCCGGGCAATGCCTGGGTGACCGAGGCCAAGCAACAGGTTTCGCTGGACCCGAATGGCGCGGCGATCGACCTGCCCGCCGGCCCTTCTGAAGTGCTGGTGATAGCCGATGCCGGCGCTGACCCTGAATTCATCGCCTGGGACCTGCTGTCACAGGCCGAGCACGGACCGGATTCCCAGGTAGTGTTGTTGACGGACAATGCTCGATTGGCTGATGCGGTGATTGGCCAGATTCAGAAACTGGCCCCGTCATCACCTCGAGCCACCATCCTCGAAAAATCGCTGGCGGAGTCGCGCATCATCCTGGTCAGTGACATGGCAACGGCGATCGCCCTCTCCAATCACTACGCCCCCGAACACCTGATCCTGAATACGGCCGATGCCAAAGGCCTGGCGGACCAGGCAAGGAATGCAGGCTCGGTGTTTATCGGCCCGTGGACGCCCGAGTCCCTTGGCGATTACTGTTCCGGCACCAACCACGTGCTGCCGACCTATGGCTGGGCCCGCTCGCACGGGGCATTGGGGCCCGGTGATTTCATGCGCCGCATGACGCTGCAGGAAGCCAGCCGCGAAGCCCTCGCCAGGGTAGGCCCCACTGCCGAAATTCTGGCGGAAACCGAAGGTCTTGACGCCCACCGCATGGCAGTGCGAGCCAGGCTTGGCGGAAGAGGCGGCAACTGATGGGCATCGAATCACTGGCCAGGCCGGAAATCCTGGCCATGAAGCCCTACTCTTCAGCCCGGAAAGAAGCTCCGGGTGAAGGGATACTGCTCAATGCCAACGAATCGCCCTGGACGCTGATCGACGAACCCGGCGCGTTGAACCGTTACCCCGACCCGCAACCGGCCGTATTGCTGTCGCGCCTTGCCGGGCTGTATTCGGTGCCGGAAGAAAATCTGCTGGTCACGCGAGGCAGTGATGAGGGTATCGACCTGCTGACCCGCGTGTTCTGCCGTGCGGGAAGGGATGCCATCCTGCAATGCCCGCCCACCTTTGGCATGTACAAAATTGCCGCCCAGACCCAGGGCGCGGAAATCATTTCCGTCGACCGCATTGCCGGGGATGGGTTCCGGCTGGACCGGCAAGCCGTGCTGGACACACTGCGGGACAACCGGCAGGCCAAGCTGGTGTTCCTGACGTCTCCGAACAACCCTACCGGTGACGTCATTGATCCGGACTTCCTGCGGGAGTTGCTGCAATTGACCCGGGAGCAGTCCATCGTGGTGCTGGATGAAGCCTATGCCGAGTTCTCCGACCAGCCAACTGCCATTTCCCTGATCGACGAATTCGAGCACCTGGTGGTGCTTCGCACGTTGTCCAAGGCATGGGCATCCGCCGGCTTGCGCTGTGGCGTTGTCATTGCCCAGCCTGTGCTTATTAACCTGCTGCGGCGCGTGATTGCACCTTACCCGCTGCCCAGCCCGGTAGTGGAACTGGCCCTGCGGATGCTCGAAAAGCCGGTGCTGAAAAAGCAGAAAAAGTCGCTGAAGCGCCTGCAATCGAACAAACAATTTTTGCTCGAATCACTGCGCGGCTTGTCATTCATTCGGGAAATCCTGCCCGGAGAGGCGAATTTCGTCCTGATCCGGGTCAATAATCCCGACGAAGTTCTGACTTTCTGCGCCGATCATGGCGTTATCATCCGTGGTTTTCCGGCGGATCCGATGCTTGCGGACTACCTTCGCATTTCAGTCGGTTCCGAATCCGACCTGTCCGCTCTGCTGGTCGCGTTCGAAGAATGGGAGAGAAGCAAATGAATGCAAAGAAACGGCGAATCCTGTTCGTCGATCGCGATGGCACACTGATCCTGGAACCGGAAGATGAACAAATTGATTCGCTGGAAAAGCTGGAACTGGTGCCGGGGGTGATACCCGCCCTGATCAAGCTGGCTGATGCCGGTTACGAACTGGT
>JARFQZ010000230.1 GCA_029287515.1 Lysobacterales bacterium | reverse complement strand
CGTTGCGAAGAGACAGATCAGCTGATTCCCCGGTACCTCGCCGGCGTTGATCCCGAGCACCCCCATCGTGAACACGGGGATGTGAGGGCGCACCTGGAGGGTTACATCACGGTGTCTCCGGTCAAACCGGGCTGGAATCCCCTTCCGGATGAAACCGGTGATTTACTGCAGAGGCTGGGAGACTCGGAGCCGGAATTCTGAGAGCCGGTTCAACCCGGAATTTCCTCGACCATCAGCTGGCAGCTCTCGTTCCCCCTCCAGCGGTTGATCCCGAGACGATAAAGCAGGCGCACCGAACCTGTATCCGGCAGGTCTTCGGGCAGGCGATTGAAAGCAATGGCATCAAGGGGCTCGCTTCCATCGAGGCTCTGCACGACCATTTTCAGGTGTGATCCGCCAACGATGCGCGTGCTCACCACCCTGAACCGGCCGTCAAACAACGGTTCCGGAAACCGCTGCCCCCACGGACCGATACGCTCCAGCTCCAATGCAAACTCGAGCGATAGGTCCTCCGCGCGCAATTCGCCATCGGTGAACAGATCCCCCGTCAGCTTCGCTCCACCGAGCACCGCAGTGACGGCCTTATCTAATCCTTCCTGGAACATCTCCAGCCGGTTGCGGGGCAGGGTCAGTCCCGCAGCCATGGCGTGTCCGCCAAAAGCCGAGATCAGTCCGGGGTGATGAGTATCCATGAAAGCGAGAACATCCCGGATATGCAGTCCTTTCACCGAACGCGCGGACCCTTTCAGGAATTCCCCCCCGCCCGATTCAGGGGCGAACACAATCGCCGGCCGGTGAACGGTGTCTTTTACCCGCGAGGCAACCAGGCCGACGATTCCCTCGTGCCAGGACTCATCGAAAAGGCACAGTGCGGGTGGCAGGCTGCCCTGCTCCAGCGAGGTCAGCATGCCGTTCACTTTGTCCAGAGCATCCTGCTGCATCTGCTCCTGCATTTCGCGGCGCCTTTGATTGAGTTCGTCCAGTTGCGTTGCAAAAGCCGAAGCCTCCTCAGCGTCATCCGCCAGCAGGCACTTGATGCCGGTGCTCATATCCTCGAGTCTTCCGGCTGCATTGAGTCGCGGGCCCACGGCAAATCCAAGGTCAGAAGCGCTGGTGTAGCGGTAATCCCGTTTCCCCAACCGCAACAACGCCAGCAATCCGGGCCTGGCCATGCCACGACGGATTCGCTCCAGCCCCTGGCGGACCAACACGCGGTTGTTGTGATCGAGGGGGACCAGGTCTGCAACTGTCCCCAGTGCTACCAGGTCCAGAAAATGTGCAAGGTTGGGTTCGGTGCGGGAACCGCTGAACCAGCCGCGAGTCCTCAATTCTTTTCGCAAGACACTGAGCAGGTAAAACATCACGCCCACCCCCGCCATCGCTTTACTGGGAAAGCCGTCACCGTCGCAATTGGGGTTTACGATAGCGTCCGCGGCCGGAACTACAGGGCCGGGCAAGTGATGGTCCGTCACGATGACCCGGCAACCCAGCTCACGGGCCCTTGCAACGCCCTGGATGCACCCAATGCCGGAATCGACGGTCACCAGGAGATCTGGCGGCGACGCGGACAGGGTTTCCACCAGCGGCACCGTCAGGCCGTAGCCGAATTCAAAACGGTTGGGTACGCGAAAATCCACCCGGCGGCACCCCATTGCCCGCAGGGAAAGCACTGCCAGCGCTGTGCCGGTCGCGCCGTCTGTGTCGAAATCACCAACGATGAGGATTTTCTTGTCTTCGATGATGGCGGTGGCGAGCAGAGCGGCTGCCTTTGCCACGTCACCCAGGCTATCGGGCGACAGCATGTCCTTCAGTTCCAGCGACAGTTCGTCCTGCCTGCTGATACCGCGGCTGAGAAGGATTCGCCGGATGACGGGGTGAATGCTGTCAGTGAAATCGCTTTTCGGAGCGGCCGGTATCTCCCTGGGCCGAATCACCCTGGAACCCGTCGTCATGCCCGGACTGCCGCCAATCGGGACAAAGGCGCTTTTCTCTTCCAGAACCTGCGATGTGCCCGGCGGTCGTATGACCGTCCCTCACCGTCACCTGCATAGAGGTGCAGAACCAGCCTGCCCCGGTCCGCCTGCTTCAGCAATTGCCGGGTCAGGTTCTCCAGTTGTTCGAGTTCTTCCACCGCGTACCGGGAAGCCGCCACCCAATCGATCAGGATCGATCGTCCATCGTGGCTGAAGTCACCCTGCGCCGCCGATCGCTGGATTTTCAGCCGGCAATCGTTGATGATCGCCAGCCCCCGGGTCACCGGGTTGTTGGAATAGACCGTGTCGATCAGGTCATGGGGAGCGGCCTCCGGGATGAAGCCCCCTCCCCAGAACCAGACCGAATTGATCTCCTGCTTACCACTCTGCCTGCGCCTGATGTTGACCGGGCAATTGTGCAAAGCGACCTGGATCTCGTTCAGCAGTCGCCGCCAGTAACGTGCCTGGGGATGTGCCGGCATGGCATCGGCCAGGTCCATTCCGAGCGCATCATCCAGCGAAGTAAACTCGAATTCCAACGGTGCGTTCAATGCAATGCACCAACGTTCCGGGTGATCCAGGTGAAAGTCGATGCCCTCCTCCATCAGGACCGCTCGAATGCAGTTTTCTATCTCGTTTCGCTCGTATGGATTCAAGTCGGCAAACCCGTGGCTGGTCATGAATACCTGTGCCATGTCGGCCCACAGGGTCACGGGATCACTGCGCAGCCAGTAGTAATCGTTTTCCGGCTTTTTCTTGCGGTCGCTGACGTGGGTCAGCGCCGCGACGGGGAGCATGTCCCCGGGTTCTATCCCGAACAGGGCAAAACGCAGGTGATTGGCTGTTTCAGCCTGAATCCGGCAGGGCTTTCCTTTGGAAAACAATAACTCCAGCGCCGGAAAACGATGCGGTTCTTCAACTGCGCCCACCATTTGGTGGAACTCTTCGACAAGCAGTGTTAAGCGGGTTTGCGTCACCTGTACTCGACGTCGACGATCTCGTATTCGCGTTCACCGGCAGGTGCGCGCACTACGACAACATCACCCACATGCTGTCCGATCAATGCACGTGATATCGGCGAGCTGACTGCAATGCGGTTATGCTTGATGTCTGCTTCAACGTCTCCGACAATCTGATAAGTCGTTTCTTCAGCAGTTTCCTCGTCCGAGAGAGTTACCGTCGCACCGAATACAACCTTGTCACCTGGGTTCAGTTGCGCCACATCAATGATCTGTGCATGTGAAATGGTCGATTCGAGGTGTTGTATCCGGCCTTCAACAAAACCCTGCTGCTCGCGGGCGGCATGGTATTCAGCATTCTCTTTCAAATCGCCATGGGCGCGCGCTTCGGCGATGGCGGCGATAATTTTAGGCCGCTCTTCCTTTTTCAGACGCGCCAGTTCTTCGCGCAGGCGGTCCGCGCCTGCCTTGGTCAAAGGGTGTCTTGTCATGTTTCGAGTCCCCGGTGCAATTGCTGCAGGCTATGCACCGTGTAGTCATTCTCGTGATCCAGCGCACGCAGGGTGGCCCGCCCGCCGGCAATGGTGGTTGTATAACTCAATTTACGCTGCAGTGCTTCCCGCCGGATCGAGAACGAATCGGAAATCGCCTGTGCGCCTTCCGTGGTATTGACGATGAAATCAATCTCGTCGTTCTTGATCAGGTCCACAATGTGGGGCCGCCCTTCCATGACCTTGTTCACGGACTCGCAGTCGACAGCGTTATCCCGGAGAAACTGTGCAGTCCCGTTGGTAGCGACCAACTGGTAGCCCCTGCCGATCAGTTCCCGTGCAATCGGCACCAGCACCTGCTTGTCTGCGTCACGGACGCTCAGGAACGCCTTACCCACCGCAGGCAACCCGTAACTTGCGGCCTTCATGGACTTTGCCCGGGCGCCGCCAAAACTCCAGCCGATGCCCATGACCTCGCCGGTCGAACGCATCTCCGGACCGAGGATCGGATCGACGCCCGGGAATTTCATGAAGGGAAAAACGGCTTCCTTGATAGAATAGAAATTAGGTACGATTTCTCTTGTTTGACCTTGTTCTTTAAGACTTTTACCGGCCATAACTTTGGCTGCGATGCCGGCAAGAGGCAAACCCGTTGCCTTGGATACAAAGGGTACGGTACGCGACGCCCTGGGATTGACCTCGAGCACATAGACATCATTGTCGCGGATTGCAAACTGGGTATTCATCAGGCCAACCACACCCAGCTCAAGCGCCATAAGCCTGATCTGCCGGCGCATCTCATCCTGGATCTCCCGTCCCAGGGAATAAGGCGGGAGGGAGCACGCGGAATCGCCAGAATGGACGCCAGCCTGCTCGATGTGCTCCATGAGGCCTCCGATCAAAACGTCTTCACCGTCACAGATCGCATCGACATCAACCTCCCGGGCATGGTCAAGAAAGCGATCCAGCAGGACCGGGGAATCATTGGATACCTGCACCGCATCACGCATGTATCGCTGTAATTCTTCTTCCCCGTGAACGATGTCCATTGCCCGCCCCCCGAGCACGTACGACGGACGCACGACGATGGGGTATCCGATTTCGTCCGCCAGCCCAACAGCTTCCTCGGGGCTCATGGCCGTGCGGTTGGGGGGCTGCCGGAGGTCAAGACGATCCAGCAACTGCTGGAACCGCTCGCGGTCTTCGGCCAGGTCGATAGAATCCGGAGTCGTTCCAATGATCGGCACCCCCTCCGCTTCCAGGTCCCTGGCCAGTTTCAGCGGCGTTTGCCCGCCAAACTGCACGATCACTCCCGAGGGTTTCTCCCGGTGCACGATTTCCAGCACATCCTCCAGTGTCAGCGGCTCAAAATAAAGCCGGTCGGACGTGTCGTAATCGGTCGAAACCGTCTCAGGGTTACAGTTCACCATGATCGTTTCGTAGCCGTCATCGCGCAACGCAAGGGCGGCATGCACGCAGCAGTAGTCAAACTCGATGCCCTGCCCGATCCGGTTGGGGCCGCCGCCAAGAACCATGATTTTTTCCCGGTCGCCGGGGTCAGCCTCGCATTCCTCCTCGTAAGTCGAATACATGTAGGCTGTTGAAGTCGCGAACTCGGCCGCGCAGGTGTCTACGCGCTTGTAAACCGGGCGAATGCCCAGTGAATGCCGGTGCCGGCGCACGGAGGCTTCGCTCTTCTGCAGCAACTCAGCCATTCGGGCGTCCGAAAAACCCTGGCGTTTCAGGCGGAACATGGTCTCCTTGCCGATGGATTCCAGCGAACTTTGTTTGAGCTGTTCCTCGCTTTCGACGATCTGCTGGAGCTGGTCCAGGAACCAGGGGTCGATGCCGGTCAATTCCTGGATCGAATCGAAATCGAGTCCTTCGCGGAAGGCATCAGCAACGTAAAGGATCCGCTCAGCGCTCGCTTCCCTGAGCTCCCGGCGAAGGTTGGCATCCCGCGTTTCCGGTTCATCACCCTCCAGGATTTCATTGAAACCATTACGGCCCGTTTCCAGGCTGCGCAGCGCCTTCTGCACCGACTCCTGGAAGGTGCGGCCGATGGACATGGCCTCGCCCACAGACTTCATCTGTGTGGTCAGCGTGGCATCCGCTGCCGGAAATTTTTCGAAAGCAAACCTGGGTATCTTTGTCACCACGTAATCAATCGCCGGCTCGAAGGATGCCGGGGTGGCGCCGCCTGTTATTTCGTTAAGCAATTCATCCAGCGTGTAGCCAACGGCGAGCTTTGCCGCTACCTTCGCAATGGGGAAACCGGTCGCCTTGGATGCCAGCGCGGATGACCGTGAGACCCTCGGATTCATCTCGATGATAACCACCCTGCCGTCCGCGGGGTTGATACCAAACTGCACATTGGATCCACCGGTATCCACGCCGATTTTCCGCAGAACCGCAATCGAGGCATCCCTGAGGCGCTGGTACTCTTTGTCGGTCAGGGTCTGTGCCGGTGCAACGGTAATGGAATCACCGGTATGCACGCCCATGGGATCGAAGTTTTCGATCGAACAGACAATAATGCAGTTGTCACGATGATCCCGAACCACCTCCATCTCGAACTCTTTCCAGCCCAGCACGGACTCTTCCAGCAAAACTTCCGTGGTGGGAGACAGTTCCAGCCCCCTGCTGACAATGGTTTCGAATTCTTCACGGTTGTAGGCAATACCACCGCCCGAACCGCCCATCGTAAAAGAGGGCCGGATAATGGTCGGGTAACCGATTGACGCCTGTTGCTGAAGCGCTTCTTCCAGGCTGTGCGCAATGGTTGCTCGGGGAACATCCAAACCGATCTCCAGCATCGCGTCCCGAAACTGTTCGCGGTCTTCCGCCATGTCTATGGCCTCGCGGGAAGCCCCGATCATTTCCACGCCGTACTTCTCGAGCACCCCTTCCCGCGCAAGATCCAGCGCGCAGTTCAGGCCGGTCTGTCCGCCCATCGTGGGCAACAACACGTCCGGACGCTCGCTTGCGATGATCTGCTCGACGATTCGCCATTCGATCGGCTCGATATAGATGGCATCGGCCGTTTCCGGATCGGTCATGATGGTGGCCGGATTCGAGTTCACCAGGATCACCCGGTAACCTTCCTCGCGCAGCGCCTTGCAGGCCTGTGCGCCGGAGTAGTCGAACTCGCAGGCCTGGCCGATAACGATCGGGCCAGCACCAATGATCAGTACACTTTTGATGTCTGTTCTCTTGGGCATCTGCTCAGGCCTCCCGCAGCACGGTGACGTTGCCGGACTGGCCGGCGGAATCGATCGCGTCGATGAATCGATCGAAAATACCGGCGATATCGTGCGGGCCGGGACTGGCCTCGGGGTGCCCCTGGAATCCGAAGGCCGGAACATGCGTCAATTCAAGACCCTGCAGCGACTGGTCGAACAGCGAGCGGTGAGTCGCCCGGGCATTGTCCGGGAGACTGTCTTCATCCACGGCAAAACCGTGGTTCTGGCTGGTGATCATGACCTGCCCGCTGGCCAGGTCCTGAACCGGATGATTGGCGCCGTGATGGCCGAACTTCATCTTTACGGTGCTGCCGCCGGCGGCCAGGCCCAGTAACTGATGACCAAGGCAAATACCGAACATGGGGATCTTTCGTGCAATGAATTCCTGGATCGCTGAAATGGCGTAATCACAGGGCTCAGGGTCACCGGGGCCGTTGGACAGGAAGATACCGTCGGGTTGAAGCGCCAGCGCTTCTTCTGCTGGTGTGGTAGCCGGCACAACCGTTACCCGGCAGCCCCGGTCGGCCAGCATCCGCAAAATGTTGCGCTTGATTCCGAAATCGTAGGCGACGACGTGGCGCTTTGGCTCCGTTCCTGTCCACTGGCAAGTGTCCAGATCCCAGCTGCCCTCGTTCCATGCGTAGGGTTCCGTGGTCGTTACTTCCCTGGCGAGGTCCATGCCTTTCATGCCGGGAAACGATCGGGCCATGTCGATTGCAGCCTCAGTGCTGGCGGCGGGCCCGGCCAGTATCGCGCCACCCTGGGCGCCTTTCTCTCTCAGGATGCGCGTAAGCCGACGCGTATCAATATCCGAGATCGCTACAATTCCGTTCCTTCGCAGGTACTCGGGCAGGCTTTCGGTGGCGCGCCAGTTGCTGTAACGTCGTGGACAGTCGCGGACAATCAGGCCTGCCGCCATCGGTCTTTCCGACTCCTCGTCCTCCGTATTACAGCCCGTATTTCCTATATGGGGATAGGTCAATGTGACGATTTGCCGGGCGTATGACGGATCCGTGAGGATTTCCTGGTAACCGGACATTGCGGTATTGAATACCACTTCCCCAACGGTTTTTCCCTCGGCGCCGATACTCCGGCCCAGAAATACACTACCGTCCTCTAAAGCCAGCACTGCCTGATCAGTCAATTTTCATACTCCAGATATGCAAAACGGGAAAGCCGATGCAGCTATTCCCGCTTAGAAATTTGTTCCGCTTGTGTTCTAAGCCTCCAGATTTTAACGGAGCACCACGTACCTTGTCTAACCGGAATCGGCTCAGGAGGTCATCCGGTCAAAGAATTCCCGAACCCCTTTCAACCAGCTTTGTGAACGGGGGTTATGCAGACTGTTGTCTTCAGTGAATGTCTTCTCGAATTGCTTCAGCAGGTCTTTCTGTTCCCGCGTCAGCTTTACCGGTGTTTCAAGCACGACACGACACATCAAGTCGCCCGTTCGGTGGCTCCGCACCGACTTGACGCCCTTGCTCTTCAGACGGAACATCCGGCCGGTCTGGGTTTCCGAGGGCACCTTTAGCTTGACCTGGCCGTCCAGTGTCGGAATTTCCAGCTCCCCGCCCATGGCTGCCAGTGTAAACGGCACCGGCACTTCGCAGTACAGGTCGTCTCCATCCCTTTCGAATAAGCGGTGAGGGCGCACGCGAACCTCAACATACAGGTCGCCTGCAGGTGCCCCGTGAGCACCGGCTTCACCCTCTCCTGCCAGGCGAATCCGGTCACCCGTGTCTACACCGGCAGGGATTTTTACCGACAGCGTCCGTGTTTCCCTGATTCTTCCCTGCCCGTTGCAATCTCCGCAGGGATTGCTGATTTGCTGACCTGTGCCCTGGCAGGCCGGGCAGGTCTGTTGCACGGAGAAAATCCCCTGCTGCATGCGCACCTGGCCCACACCTCCGCAAGTAGAGCAAGTCTGTTTCTGGCCGTCTTTTGCGCCACTTCCATTGCAGGTTTTGCACTCACCCAGCGTCGGTACCCTGATTTCCCGGTCGATGCCGCTGACGGCTTCTTCCAGGTCCAGGTCCAATGAAAACCTTAAATCCGAACCCCTCTGCCGGGTTTGCCTGCGACGGCCGCTGCCACCGAAGATATCCCCGAATATGTCACCGAAAATGTCGCCCACATCACCATGAAAGCCACCCGGCCCCCCCGGGCCTCCGGCGGAATTACTGACACCGGCGTGCCCGAACTGATCATACGCCCGGCGCTTTTGCGGATCTTTCAGAATTTCATAGGCTTCCTTGGCGTCCTTGAACTGTTCCATGGCGGATTCATCATCCGGATTCCGGTCCGGATGAAACTTCATAGCCAGGCGCCGGTAAGCCTTTTTCAGCTCATCGTCGGTCGCGTTCTTCCCAACGCCGAGGATTTCGTAGTAGTCCCTTTTTGCCATGCCTTATTTACCGTTACTTATGCGACAGATTTGTGGACCGTCACCGCTTAAATCAAGGCTCAAAAAACCCGGCCGAGGCCGGGTTTTCCGGTGCTGATGATTTTTGAAGGTATCAATCCGCCTTCTTTTCCTCGTCTACTTCTTCGAACTCGGCATCGACGACATCGTCATCAGCGGGAGCGGATTCTGAAGACGCAGCCTCTTCGGCCTGGGCCTGCTCGGCAGCCTTCTGGTAAATAACCTGACCCGCTTCTGACAGTTTCTCAACCGCCGAATCGATCGCAGCCTTGTCGTCACCCTTCATGGCTTCTTCAACCTGTTCGATGGCGCTTTCAACCGATCTCTTTTCATCCTCGCTGACCTTGTCGCCCATTTCCTTCAGGCTGGAGCGGGTCGCGTGAACGATGGCATCGGCACTGTTACGCGCGGTGACCAGTTCGTGGAACTTTCGATCGTCCTCGGCGTGTGCCTCGGCGTCCTGGACCATGCGATCGATCTCGTCGTCGGACAGGCCTGAACCCGCCTTGATCTCGATCTTTTGTTCCTTGCCTGTCGCCTTATCGGTGGCGCTAACGTGCATGATACCGTTCGCATCGATGTCGAAGGTTACTTCGATCTGGGGCATTCCACGGGGCGCGGCGCCGATGCCGGCAAGGTCGAACCGGGCCAGCGACTTGTTGGCGGACGCCATGTCGCGCTCACCCTGCAACACGTGCACGGTCACCGCGGTCTGGTTGTCCTCAGCCGTCGAGAAGGTCTGCGAAGCCTTGGTCGGCACCGTGGTGTTCTTCTCGATCAGCTTGGTCATTACGCCGCCCAGGGTTTCGATACCCAGTGACAGCGGTGTCACGTCCAGCAAGAGGACGTCTTTAACGTCACCGGCCAGTACACCGCCCTGGATCGCGGCGCCTGAAGCGACTGCTTCGTCCGGGTTTACGACTTTACGCGGTTCGCGGCTGAAAAATTCGGCGACTGCTTCCTGCACCATGGGCATCCTGGTCTGGCCGCCAACGAGAATCACATCATCGATATCGCTGATTTTCAGCCCGGCATCATCCAGGGCCGTGCGGCAGGGGCCAATGGTTTTTGCAACCAGATCGTCAACCAATGCTTCCAGCTTGGCGCGTGTCAGCTTGATGTTCAGGTGCTTTGGACCACTGGCGTCAGCCGTTATGTAAGGC
>JARFQZ010000040.1 GCA_029287515.1 Lysobacterales bacterium | reverse complement strand
ACGTAGGAGTCCCCGAAGAAGGAATAGCCCCTTACCGTGGAAGCTCCGGGAACCGATAGCATGGCGGTGGTCAGCGGATAGGTCACCTGGTCTTCGACGACCTGGGGCGCCTGCCCCGGGAAAGGCGTTTTGATGATGACCTGGACATCGGAAAGGTCCGGTATCGCATCGACCGGCGTATTGACCATCACCCAGGTTCCGCTGACACCCAGGATGACGCTTAGCAGCACCACCAGGAACCGGTTAGAGACCGACCAGCGGATGATCGACTCAATCATGATCATGCTCTCCGCTATCGACCGGCACTTCCGACATCTCATCGGTGTCACCGGAGAAAATCCGCTCGATGACGTATTCACCGGCCTGTTCCTGCACCAGCGCAAAACGGATACCCTGCCCTGCCTCGAGTCCTGAAAGATCAACTGAAGGCTTCACATCGAATACCATGGTCATGCTGGGCCACCCCAGCGTGTCGATGGGCCCGTGTGAGACCCGGATGCGGCGTTCACCCTGGTCCACACCATCCACCCAACCACTGGCGAACACGGAGCCCAGGTCTCTCTGCTCCGGTATTTCATCGACCGATTCGAGACGCTTGATGCTGCCCGCCAGGCTGGCCTCGGAGTCAATCAGAAACTGGGCTGAGGTTACCACTTCGTCGTCCTCGGTAATGCCAGCCAGAATTTCAACAAACTCGCCTGACTCCAGCCCGGTCATCACCTCACGGACTTCGAATCGCCCATCGCCCATCGCAACGACCACCCGGTCCCTGCCCGGCGCCGGAATCAGCGCCTCTCGCGGAATGCTCAGGGCATTGGGCTTCAGGCGGCCGTAAATCGAAACCCGGGCATACATATTGGGCTTGAGCTTCTCTCCGGGATTTTCGAACCTCAAGCGGACTTTGAGCGTCCGGGTCGTCGGGTCCAGCACCGGGTAGACGTAGTCCACCTGCCCGCTGAACTCCATGCCCGGCAGGTATTCGAGCCTGGCCTCGGCTGCCTGTCCTTCCGCGACCCATCCCGCCTGGGACTCGAAAACCTGTGCCTGCAGCCAGACGCTGGACAGGTCCGCCAGGCTGATGATCGGCGTATTGGTCTGTACATACATCCCTTCCCTGACCCCCAGCGAGGCAACGATGCCGTCCTGGGGCGCCACGACCTTGATTCGATCGGAAGCGGACCCGCGTTTTTCGAGTTCGCTGATCTCGGACGAAATCATGCCCAGGGCCCGGAGCTTTTCCCTGGCGCCTTCCTGCAACCTCCCACCACCGCGCTGAAGCGTTTGCAGGTACTCTTTCTGCGCATTCACCAATTCGGGGGAATAGAACTCGAACAGCAGGTCTCCACTGGCGACTCGTTCGCCTTCAGCATCGACTTTCAGATTGACGATCCAACCGGGCACACGGGTATTGATATGACTGATCCGGGTCTCGTCGAAACCAACATAACCGGTGGCCTCGATACGCCGCCACAACGGCCTGACCTTGGCGCTTTCGGTCCTGACGCCCAGGTTGTTTTCAACGGCCGCGCTGATGATCACGGCATCCTCGTCAGATGCCTCTTCTTCGTACACCGGCACCAGGTCCATACCCATCGGAGATTTTCCGGGCTTGTCCCGTCTGAAGTTCGGGTCCATGGGCGCGACCCAGTACAGGATTTTCTTCTCGGGTGGGCTTTCTTGCTCCACCAGCGCTTCGCCGGAAGCCGTTTCATAAATCCTGGGCCCAATGAACACGCCGGCAGCGAACGCCGCCAACACCAGGATGATCACGATGATTTTGCTGTTCATTCTTATTCTCCTTCCAGGTAAAGCAGTCGGGCGTGCGTTTTAAGCACTTCAGCCTGCAGGCTTGCGTGTTCCAGCTGCAGGTTGAATTCCGTGATTCGTGTTCGCAGCAGCGTGGTGAGATCTGCCACGGATGACTGGTATGCATCCAGCGAAGCACTGGAACTGAATGCCGCCTCGGGCAGCAGGGAGTTTTCAAAAAGTTCGATGCGTTCCTGCTGTTTCAACCAGGTCGAAGTGTGAAAATCGGCCTCGCTGCTCATCCGCCGGAGCAGGTCATCCCGCGTGAACATCGCAGCGGATGACTCGGCTACCTGTGCGGCCACCACGCGGTCCTGGCGGTTTTTGTGGAACAGGGGAACGTCCATCACCACCATGAAAGTCATCAAATCGGTTCGCGAACTGCCGTCCGGATTGGTTCCACCCCGCCCGCCGTAAGTCACGTCCAGGGCAAATTCCGGCCTGTATTTCTGCCGGGCGAGCTCAACGCCCGTTTCCGCGGCTGAAATACTCTTCTGAAGTGCCTGAATCCGTGGATGAATCAGCAGGTTTTCCTTGATGGCGTCTACCGATGCCGCGGTTTCCAGAAGCGGCCAGGTGTCCCCGAGGTCACGGTAAGCCGCTTCGCCGATCCAAATGGCCAGGCGGGCCCGGGCCTGTTGCTCGCTCTGCGCAATGCGGGTCGCCCTGTCCTCGACCTTGGCCAGTTCCACCGCAGCCTGCAGCACGTCTTGCTGCTGCACCCTGCCGGTGGCGTAATATTCCTGCGTGATTTCCGCCAGGTCGGAAAACGCACTGATCGCTTCGGCATTAATGCGTGCCAACTTTCTCTGCTTGGCGACTTCGAGGAATTGTTCACGCACTGCCAGCAGGACCTGGAGTTCCTTGTCACGAGCCACCTCGTCCAGCCCCTGCGATCTCAGACCGATCTGCTCAGAGCGCAATGCGCGGGAATTGCCCCGCGGAAACCTCTGAACCAGGCCAACCTGGACCTGGGTCATCGCTTCCTGCCCCAGGTTGAATGTGTCCACCGGCAATGAGACCAGCCCCATTTTCAGTAAAGGGTCCGGGAACTGGTCAGCCGCAACCGACATTTCGTCGAGTGCCTGCCGGCTGGCCCGGACCGACTGCACACCAGGGTCCGAGGACAGGGCCAGCTCTTCCACGGCCGCCAGGCTCAGCGCAGAGGCTGAGCTGCTAAAAGTGAAAACGATGCCGGTAAATACCAGGATTGCCGCGCGTACCCGGCCTGACCTGGTGCGAGTGTGCATCCAAAACATGACTTTCTCCAATATCCTGCAAACGCCACGAGGCGTTTTTCAAAAAAAAACAGCAATAAGCCCGGACCGGGAAAACCGGATCCAGGTCCTGTTCAGATCAGGCGATTGGAGGTCGGAACGGTGGTGAGGAGTGGCTGGGCAGCATCACGCCCGTTGAAGCTTCATGGTAAGCCGGATGGCTCCAGAGAGGTACGACCCGGGGAATGCTGGATATCGCGGAAACGCTGACAAAACACATGCAGCAGTTCATGCCGGTATCACAACCCTCATCGGTTTCGGTCTCTTCGGTCTCAC
>JARFQZ010000023.1 GCA_029287515.1 Lysobacterales bacterium | reverse complement strand
TACAGGGCCTCCTGCCCTGGATGACCTCAAATGGGCATCCCGCCCATTTGTCCCCTAATTGGCCTTGCACTCGGCAATTCGAGGCTCACAAATGCACCCACCCATACCCCAAAGACCTCCCCCCACCATCACGAGTTTGCGGAGCTTCACGAGTCGCGGGGCGGGGTAGTTCTTTTTTCGGGCATTTCGGCGCCGAGTAAATTTGGTGGCCAGGGGCGATTTTCAGGGATGAAAATCGAGAGCCGAACGGGCAGGAGGCCCGTCCGGCGCGGTCCCGTTAAGGCCGGCAAATTTGCGAGGGTAACCCTGGTGCAGCCAGGGTCGGCGAAGACAGGCCGAAAAAAGAACTATCCTGTCCCGCGGCTCCCCGGGAAAATCCTCAAAGGAGGCTTTGGGCGTGGCCTTTGATTGCATTGAGCATCGCATGCAACCCATTGGCCCGGGTAGGGGACAAATGATCGCTCAGACCGATGTCACGAATGAAATACGGCTCCGTCTCGGCAATCTGCTTCGCGCTGCACCCCGAATAGACACTGATCAGCAAAGCGATCAGCCCCGATACGATGGCCGCGTCGCTGTTGGCGCGAATGATGACCTCGTCGGCATCACCCTCCAGGTATAACCACACCTGCGACTGACAGCCGGCGAGCAGTTTGTCGTCGGTTTTTTCTTCCTCCGCCAGTGGCGTCAGCTTCCGGCCCAGGTCGATCAGGTACTGGTAACGGTCCAGCCACTCCGGGAACAGGCTGAACGAGCTTATGATGTCGTCCTGGACGGCTATCGGGTCGTGGTGTGAAGAATCGCTCATGTCCTTGCTCAGTTGTCTTTGCGGCGCCAGCGGGTCACGCCGCCGGCGTCTTCCAGCACGACGCCCAGGGCGGTGAGTTCTTCGCGGATGGCGTCGGCGGTTGCGAAATCTTTTTCGGCCCGGGCCTGGTTCCGCTTCTCGATCAGGGCTTCGATCGCTGCGCCCCCGGAGTCTTCGGATGCAGCCCCGAACCATTCGTCCGGGTCGGATTGCAACAACCCGATCAGCCCGGCGTCGGCCAGCAATTCCCCGGCGGCTTTCTGTGCGTCCTCGCGGTTTTCCGCGCGGGCCAGCTGCCGCGCCACGCGGTTGAACTCCGCCAGCGCCACGGGGGTGTTCAGATCGTCTGCGAGAGCGTCCAGGAAGGCTTGTCCCGGGCGCTCATCAGCCGTGAACGGGCCGTAATCATGGTCGGCTGTGCGCAACACCCCGTAGAGGCGGTCGAGCGTGCGGCGGGCACGGTCGAGTTCCTGATCGGACCAGTCCAGCGGCTGGCGGTAATGGGCGCTGAGCAACAGGTAACGCAACACTTCGCCGGGATGCTGTTTCAGCAGTTCATGCACAACCAGGGTATTGCCCAGGGACTTGGACATTTTGCGCTTTTCAACGGTGACGAACCCGTTGTGCATCCAGTAGCGGGCAAAGGTCCTGCCGCCATGGGAGCACATGCTCTGGGCTATTTCATTCTCGTGGTGCGGGAAAATGAGGTCCTGCCCGCCGCCGTGGATATCGATGGTTTCGCCCAGGTGGGTTTCTGCCATGACCGAACATTCAAGATGCCAGCCGGGCCGGCCCCAGCCCCAGGGGCTGTCCCAGCCCGGCAGGGGATCTTCGGAAGGTTTCCAGAGCACAAAATCGCCGGGGTGCTTCTTGAACTCGGCCACTTCGACACGGGAGCCCGCCTGCATGTCTTCTGCATCACGGCCGGACAACATGCCGTAAGATTCAAAAGACCCGATGTCGAACAGAACGTGGCCATCCGCCACGTAGGCGTGTCCGGCGTCGACCAGCCGCTGGATCATGTCGATCATCTGGCTGATGTGTTCGGTGGCGCGGGGCTCGATATCCGGTAACTGGACACCGATGGCAGCCATGTCCTGGTGATACGCGTCCGCGTATTTCGAAGAGATCTCGCTGATGGGCACATTCAGCGCTGCGGCTGCCTCGTTGATCTTGTCATCGACGTCGGTGATGTTGCGCGCATAGACGACGGTCTCGTAATGCTTCTTCAACAGGCGTTGCAATAGGTCGAAAATGACCGCGGGGCGGGCATTACCGATATGCGCATAATTGTAAACGGTCGGGCCGCAGGCATACATCGTGACACGGCTGGGATCCTGGGGTTCGAACTGCTCTTTTTCCCGACTTAGGGTATTGTATAGACGGATTGTCACTGGGCTTTCTCTTTGCGATTATGGGTTGTGTGCTTCACGCTGCGCGAAAGCCGTTCATTTTACCAATTTTAAGGGCAGAAAATGGAACAGAATTATCAATCTCATTACCCGACACACGTGGCCGATCAGCAAAAGCGCTGGGAGCGGGCGCTGGAGGCCGAAGATTTCATGGCTGCACTGATCCATTCGGGCAGCCCGATTCAGAGCTTCATGGACGATTATGAGTATGATTTCCGCCCGAATCCCCATTTCCTCTCCTGGCTGCCCCTGACCCGTCACGCAGACAGCGCCTTGCTGGTCGTCCCCGGGCAGAAACCCGTGCTGTTTTACTATCAGCCGGAAGATTATTGGCACCTGCCTCCAGCGGACCCCGAGGCCTGGTGGGCGGATCATTTCGAGATCGAAGTGGTTCGCGATCCGCTGCAGTGGCAGAAACGGCTGAAGAAAGACCTGCCGGATGCAGACCTCAAGCTGGGTGACGTCGCGGCTATTGGCGATTCCCCCGTGCTGGGGGAATTGTTTGACAGTAAATGGCTCAATCCCAAGGGGCTGATTACGCGCATTCACCTGACACGGACCCGCAAGACCCCGTATGAGGTCGCCTGCATGGACGCTTCGGCCCGCCTGGCCGCAAGGGCACACGTGGAAGCCGAGCGCGCTTTCATGGAAGGGTGTTCCGAATACGAGATCCACATGCGCTACCTCGCGGCCTGCCGGCACACGGACGCGCAACTGCCTTACCACAACATCGTTGCACTGAATGCGAACAGCGCCGTGCTTCACTATCAGCACCGTGAACTGAGAGCGCCGGACCAATCGCTTTCGTTCCTGATCGACGCCGGCTGTACCTTCAATGCCTACACTTCGGACATCACCCGCACGTACGCGCGACAGCCGGGAGAGTTCGCCGAACTGATTTCCGCGATGGACGCGATGCAGCGGGAATTGACCGGACAGGTCTGTGCCGGGCTGGATTACAAGGGCCTGCACCTGCTGGCGCACCGCAGAATCGCCGAACTGCTGGAGACCTTCAAATTAATCAAGGTTCCTGCCGAAGAGGCCGTGGTAACCGGCCTGAGCGGTGTTTTCTACCCGCATGGCATGGGGCATTTTCTTGGCCTGCAAACCCATGACGTTGCCGGTTTGATCGACAACGATGGAAATGACATCGACCGCCCAGACGGGCACCCCTTCCTGCGGCTGACCCGCGAACTCGAAGCCGGCAACGTGCTGACGATCGAGCCGGGTCTCTACTTCATCGAGCCGTTGCTGAAAAAATGGCGGGACGAGCATGACGCCAACGACATCAACTGGAGCAAGGTCGATGAACTGGCGCCTTACGGCGGTATCAGGATCGAGGATAATGTGGTGGTCACGGAAGGCGGCTGCGACAACCTCACGCGGCGCGCTTTCGCCGAGCTTTAATTTTTGAGAAGGCCCAGGTTTTCCAGCCCGGCGATGCCCAGTTCGCCGGCCGGTCCATGGCCCCATATCGTGCTGTTGGTCGCGAAGTTCAATTTCTTTTCTTCGCTGGCGAGCGATTTGACGGCCTCGATCAGGCCGGTTTCCCGCATGGTCATGATAACGATCCGGTCGAGTTCGGAACCGTAGGGTTCACCGATGATTTTACGCATGGCGCGGTTGGCTGCGCCCAGGTCGCTGGGGAACAGGTGTTTTCCGGTCTGCAACTGGTAGTGGTCCGACACCGCCTGCAGGGAAGTCAGTGAACAGTAGGCGTCATCCAGCAAGCCGATGACCCCCAGCTCATCGGGAATCACGTCATCGCCTTCAACCCAGTAGGACTCCACCATCTCCAGGATCTGCTTCATCTGGGATTCAAGGCCTACGTTCACGGCTGCGGTCCAGGCAACCTTCATCATGTAGGGCACGTGTTCGATGTAACCGCGAACGAAATGTGCGCCGAGCCGCAGATCATCGGCTCCCGGCTCGACTCCCTCGCGTTCGGCGACCGCGGCCAGCAAATCCAGCAATTCGGGTTCCGGATGGTGGTCCCCACAGTGGTCTGCAATCATGGAGTCAATGGTGCTTGTGTCCATTCGCCGTCCGGCTGGTGAAAGGCGTATATAGTAGCAATTGCCCAACTGACATTGAAAGTGCGACGCCTGTGCTAGTATTCGCGCCTCGCTTTTCATGATGTCCGGAGACTTCATTTGCTGTTGTTGTCGCTGATAACCCTGTTTGCCGGTCCATTGCTGTTCCAGTGGATCAGCAGTTCTCATCCGCTGGCGGCGACGCTGGACCGGGTTGTCGTGGCGGTGCTGGTCATCCTGGTGGTGGTGTTGCTGGTTCCCGATATCGTGGAACCCCTGGGCTGGTCTGCACTGGCGTATCTCGCCGTCGGATACCTGCTGCCCGGTTTGCTGGAAAAAGCAGTTCAGAGGGCCGCTGAGACGCTGCACCTGGTCAGCCTGTACATTGCGCTGATCGGCTTGCTTTTGCACGCCATGCTGGACGGCGCCGGGCTCTCGGGGAGCACCCACGGGGGCGGCTCCGGGTTGGCTGCCGCCATCGTACTGCATCGTTTCGGCATGGGCCTGATGCTCTGGCTGATCATGCAGCCGGTATTCGGTAACCGCGTGGCCTGGGGGACACTGTTTGCCATGGCGGCTGCGACCATCATTGGCTTCGAGTTTTCAGAGAGGCTGTTGCCTTTGGCTGGCGACACGGTGATATCAGCCATACAGGGCATCATCGTGGGCACCATCATTCACAGCCTGATCCACCGCGGCCACGTACACCGCAGGCATTGAACCGGGAAAAAAAAAGGGTACACAAAAAAGGGGTCAGGTTAACATTTCGCTTGGTCGAAAAGTTAACCTGACCCCTATTTTTGGAAAAGTTCACCTGACCCCTTTTTTACCTGGCTCTCTTTAGTTCATAGTCAAAATTCAGTAATCTGGACTATTTTACGCCACACACCA
>JARFQZ010000005.1 GCA_029287515.1 Lysobacterales bacterium | reverse complement strand
GACCTGGTCAAATACGGCCTCATCCCGGAATTCGTCGGCCGCCTGCCGGTCGTCGCCACGCTGGAAGAGCTGGACGAGGAAGCCCTGGTCAAGATACTGGTCGAGCCCAAGAACGCATTGGCCAAGCAATACAAGGCCCTGTTCGAGATGGAAGGCGCCGAGCTGGAAATCCGCGACGATGCACTGGCCGCCATCGCCCGCAAAGCCATGGCCCGCAAGACCGGGGCACGCGGCCTGCGAACCATCCTCGAGGGCGTGCTGCTCAACAGCATGTACGAGCTGCCGTCGCTGGACAATGTCTCAAAAGTGGTGGTCGACGAGACGGTCATCGAAGGCGAAGCCGAACCCTACATCCTGTACGAGAACCAGCAACAGGCAGTCGGCGCTTCCGAGTAGTTAAAGCGATTCGCTTTCCTGCTCCCGCAACTGCGTTGCAGTTGACGGCTGCACTTCAATTTACTGCGTAGCTTTGTTCCTCTGAACCTCCATTTTTGGCTTCGTTTGCCATGGAGTCGGTATCGAACTGCCCTGGACGATCTTTTTCGCAGCGGTCGTCTTCGAAGTTTCTCATGAAGTGGTCGATATAGTCCTCCACCACTGGATGCTCGATTTCGTTCCTCTGATATGCGGCCCGCAGTTCCTGTAAGTCCAGTGCATCGTCCTTTTTACCGTGGATGTAACTGTCTGCATTGGTTTTGCGAACAAAAAACAGAAGGCCCGCAAGCATGCTGGCAATGAACACAATGAAAAAAGTAACCCCCATTGGTGTTTCCCTCTTAGCGGTTTTTGCGCCGTTCCTTTTCACAACGGGCCTGCTCGAGGCTCAGCATGTGCTTGTGAATGTAGGCCTCGGCCTTGCGGCGCTCGGCTTCATTTTTTATGGACAGCTCATGCAGCTTTTGCAATTCGATGGAGTCGTCTTTTCCTCCAAGCAGGATGCTGTCCGAAAAGTTCTTGAGCAGAAAAATCAGTATGCCGGCCAGGACGGTGGCAATAAATACAGCGAAATAGGTAACCCCCATTTGTGATATCCCCTTTTTGTATTGACCCGGAACACAATCCATCGTCCGGCGCCAAAAAGTCATAAAGGCTCACAAATCCATTTGATTCCTTGTCTAAATTCCCGGTCTGCAACCCCTTGCACCGAGATCTATTGATAGTATTCAATAACTTGCCATTAAAATCAAATGCAATCTGTTTTCTGCCGACGGGTGGATCATTCAGGTCGACAGGCGGCGAACGCTGGCTAGCCTGGTATGGCTCACTTGAATTTCCCGATGCCGCGCCAATATCTCGGTTAACTGATCTGACAGGGCAAAACTGTTCTGCCAGGCTGCTATGATTAAGAACAGGTAAGCCCGCGGACCACGCCCGGTCCGGACAAAGGCCGCCCGGAGAGGATGACTCATGTCTGAAAGCACAACAAAAACCCTTCCTTCACTGACCGCCCAGCCCACGCCGGTCCTGTCGCTGCGCGACGTGGTGGTCTATCCACACATGGTGATCCCCCTGTTCGTGGGCCGGGAGCGTTCCATCCTGGCGCTGGACAAGGCGATGGACCGCGACAAGCGGATCGTGCTGGTGACGCAGCGCGGGGCGGACATCGATGAGCCGGCCGAGGCCGACCTGTTCGATGTCGGCACGCTGGCCACGGTTTTGCAATTGCTGAAACTGCCCGATGGAACGACCAAGGTGCTGGTGGAAGGCGGCGAACGCGTCCGTATCAGCGAGTTCACCGAGGACAGCGGATTCTTCGAGGCGAGGTGGGAACTGGTTCCCGTGGCCGATGAAGGAACGGAAAAAGAACTTGAAGTGACCATGCGGTCGCTGGTTTCACTGTTTGAGCAGTACGTCAAGCTCAACCGCAAGATTCCGCCGGAACTGTTGACCACGCTGGCCGGCATCGAAGACTCCAGCCGCCTGGCGGATACCGTGGCTGCTCACCTGGCCATCCGGCTGGAAGAAAAGCAGGTGCTGCTGGAAATGGGCAGCCCGCGCCGGCGCATGGAGCACCTGATGGCGCTGGTCGAAGGCGAAATTGATGTGCTGCAGCTGGAGAAACGCATCCGCGGCCGGGTCAAGACCCAGATGGAGAAAAGCCAGCGCGAGTATTACCTGAACGAGCAGATGAAAGCCATCCAGAAAGAACTGGGCGAGATGGACGATGCGCCCAATGACATGGAGGACCTGGCCAACCGCATCGAAGAAAGCGGTATGCCCAAAGAGGCCAGCGAGAAGGCTGCTTCGGAACTGAACAAGCTGCGCATGATGTCGCCTATGTCCGCGGAGGCCACGGTCGTGCGTAATTACATCGACTGGATGCTGAATGTGCCGTGGAAGAAACGCAGCCGCATTCGCAAGCAGCTGGACAAGGCGGAAGAGATTCTCGAAGCCGATCACTATGGCCTGGAAATGGTCAAGGAACGGATCATTGAGTACCTGGCGGTGCAGCAACTCGTCCGCCAGATGAATGGCCCGATCCTGTGACTGGTGGGACCGCCGGGCGTCGGTAAAACCAGCCTGGGGCGGTCTATTGCCCGTGCCACCGGCCGTAAATTCGTGCGCATGTCGCTGGGCGGTGTTCGGGATGAAGCCGAGATTCGCGGCCATCGCAGGACTTACATCGGCTCGATGCCGGGACGCGTTCTGCAGAACATGGCCAAGGTGGGTTCACGCAATCCGCTGTTCATGCTCGACGAGCTGGACAAGATGTCGATGGACTTCCGCGGCGATCCGTCATCGGCCCTGCTGGAAGTGCTGGACCCGGAGCAGAACCACACCTTCAACGACCATTACCTGGAAGTCGATTTCGATCTGTCCGAGGTCATGTTCGTGGCGACAGCCAACTCGCTGAATATTCCGCCGGCGTTGCTGGACCGCCTGGAAGTGATCCGTATTCCCGGATACACCGAGGACGAGAAACTGAACATTGCCATCCGCTACCTGCTGCCCAAACAAATGGAGCAGCATGGGCTGAAGGATGAAGAAATTGCAGTCAGCCAGGCTGTGCTGACCGACATCATCCGTTACTACACACGCGAGTCGGGCGTTCGTAACCTTGAACGCGAGATCGCCAAGATCTGCCGCAAGGCAGTGAAACAGCTGGCGCTGGACAAGGACAGGGAAAAGGTCACGGTGTCCACCCGCAACCTGGAATCTTACCTGGGCGTTAAACGGTTCCGCTATGGCGTGGTCGAGGAAAACAACGAGATTGGACATGTCACCGGCCTGGCCTGGACGGAGGTCGGAGGCGAACTGCTGAAGATTGAAGCCACGCTCGTGACGGGCAAGGGCAACCTGACCCTGACGGGTCATCTGGGCGACGTGATGAAGGAATCCATCCAGGCCGCGATGACGGTCGTGCGCAGCCGGGCGGAAAACCTGGGCATCGAGCCTGGCTTCTACCAGAAATTTGATGCCCACGTTCATGTGCCCGAGGGCGCCACGCCGAAGGACGGGCCGTCTGCGGGTATCGCCATGTGCACGGCCCTGGTGTCCTCGCTCAGCCGCATCCCGGTCCGGGCCAATGTCGCGATGACCGGCGAGATCACCCTGCGTGGAAAAGTGCTGCC
>JARFQZ010000367.1 GCA_029287515.1 Lysobacterales bacterium | reverse complement strand
CCCCAGGTCGTCAGTGAATCGAGAAAAGGCAGGGCGGCATCGCTGTACCGGGTCAGCAGTTCGCCACTGATGACGACCAGCAGCATCACCGAACCAACCGCCGCGACATGCGCGCGCCATGGCCAGGTGCTGACGGCCAGTCCAGTGCCTCCCTCGCCGCCCCGCCGCCACTGGTGCCAGCCGTAAGCAGCCATGGCCAGGTAAAACAACTGCAGCACCGACTCCATGTACAGCCGGGCCTCGAACATGATGTAGAGATACAACAGCGTGCTGATGGCCGCGGCAGCCCAGCACCAGATGTTCTGCCGGATGGCGAGCACCAGGTAAACGACGGCCAGCACCACCGCCAGCACTTCCCATATCTGGAGTGCAGTCACTGAAACCTATTCGGGTGGTGTCAGGGTGGGCGTGCGTCCGATTTCCAGGTCGACGTTCAGGTATTTCACCACCAGCACGACGGTATTGGGCGCGTCCATCACCTCGCGCATGCAGTCGTTGATGGCGCCGGTGACGGCGTCAAAATCACCCCTCAACTGGGTGCTGAGCTGATTGGTCACGACTTCCAGGCCGTCGCGATCACGCAGTTTGCGAATGAACCCGATGATCTCCGGAACCGGCCCGTCTTTCAGCGGATAAAGGCTCATGTCTGCAACGATGTTCATGGTTTCTTACTCCCTGGATCTGCTCAATAGCGGTAACTGACCGTTACCCCATAATGCCTTGGATCCCCCAGCCGGGTATAGCGCTTCCTCTCGAACCACGGGGGCTCCAGGCCAAAGGAAAAGCCGCGCGTGTAATAGTCTTCGTCGAACAGGTTCCTGACCCATGCGTGAACGGACCACTGCGCCCAATGCTTGCCTGCCTTCAGGTTAACGGTCTGCCGCGAATCCGATTTTTCATCGTGGCTGTAATCAAAATAGAATTCGTCCATGGCATTGTAGTCCAGCCTGGCGACCCAGCCGCTCTGCGTCGCATAGCTGGCGCCAAGGTTCAGGGTATAGGACGGTGCGTGGGCAAATTCACGGCCGATCAATTCGCCGTCGATGTCGGCCTCTCGCTCCAGTCGGTAGTCATCGATTTCAGATTCCAGCAGGCCCAGGCTGCCGTGCAACCGCCAATTGTCGCTCACCTGCCAGGCAATACTTGCCTCCAGGCCGTAGGAATGGCCCTCGGCATTGCTGGTGATGAAGACGAAATCATTCGGGTTGTCGGTGAACTGGGCGGAGCTTCTCAGCTGCATATCTTCCCTGTCCATGTAGAACAGCGCGAGCTCGGCGGTAAGGCTGCCGTCGAGCCACAACCCCTTGAGGCCCAGTTCATAATTCATCAGGTGCTCCGGATCGTAGGCAATGGCTTCCTCACCCAGTTCAGCACCGGGCCCGAGTGCGCGCGCCAGGCTCGGATTGAAACCGCCCGCCTTGTAGCCTCTCGAAATCAGCCCGTACAAACGCGCCTCGTCACTGAACTGGTAGTCCAGGCTTATATCCCCGCCCCAGAGATTTTCGCGCGGACGAAAGTCATGCCGCACCGGCTGATCAGGGTCACCGTAAATGTAGTCCCTGAACGCATCCGCATAGTCTGCTTTCCAGCGCTCGTAGCGCAGCCCGAAGTTCAGCCGCAGCCGGTCAGTCAGATCGCTGTCCAGACGCCCGAAAACGGAATAGTTCTTCGACTCGTAATCGCTTTCCAGCGTCGTGCGGTCCTGGCAGGGTGCGCAGTAACTAAATGGCGCGTCGACACTGTCGTCATACAGACCCGCCGAAAGAATGTCATCCGATTCCTCCAGCCGGCTCGCGTAAACACCCAGCACCCAGTCAGTATGGTCATTGAACAGCCGGCCATCCGGAGAAGACACCAGGCGGAACTCCTGGGTCAAGGAATCCCGGTTCCGGGTATCAGAATAAACGTAGTCGTAACCGTAGGGCGCCCAGTAGGCTTCATCGCCCCACTCGCCATCGAATGAAAACAGAACATCGGATTCGGCGTAAGAGGTGATGCTGACGAAATCGAATGCCGGGCTGACCGGCCCGCTGAACTTCAGGGAGCCGCCCCAGGTCTCCTGCTCGTCACGACCGGGATTGTCACTGAAGGTATCCCTGCCATTTTCCGGTGACCAGGCATCATAACCGTTGTCGAAATTGGCGTACAACATGCTGAGTTTCGCTTCCCAGCCTTTGCCCATGTCCCATGACAATTTACCGCGGCTGGTCCATTCATCGCGTTCATTGCTGTCGTTGATGCCCAGCGAAACATTGTCGTAAAAGCCATTGCCCTGGTAGTGGTGGACGGATAAGCGGCCGTTCAGTCGATCGCTCATGCGCCCTCCGATGGCAGCCCCTGCACCGAAGGTCTCATCATTACCGGCCAGCACTTCCGCGCTAACATCGAAGTCGGCGGACGGTTCGGCTGATTGAACGTAAACCAGGCCAGCCAATGCACTGGCGCCAAACCGCGTTGCCTGAGGCCCCCTCAGCACCTCGACCCGCTGCAAATCGAACACGCTGCTGATGCCGCCAACTCCGGAGAGGTCGATGTCATCAATGATAAAACCCACCGAAGGATTCGGCGCACCCTCGTATTGTTCCAGTTCACCAATCCCCCTCATCTGGAAATAACGCGCCCGGGCGCCATCGCCCGACCAGTTCATGTTCGGGATCAATGAAATCAGCTCTTCAAAATGCTGCAATGTCGCCGACTCGATCGTTTCGCGATTGAGCACGGTGATGCTCGAATCCAGTTCCAGCGAGGTAGACTGGCGGAATTCAGAAACCACGACTTCTTCCAGCGGCCCCGGCGGGTATTCGAAAGACTCGCCGGAAGATTCGTCTGCACCGGCAAAGAACGGTAGCCAGCAAATGGCCAGGAAAAGCGTGAGTTTTTTGTTTGTCATAATCCGGATCTCAATTTCGGTCGAGATTCGGTCGAGCCTTGAGCGGGAATATTCAGGAATGTCCTATTCCTACGCCGGCATTAACCGGATCAGGTTCAAAGGGTTCCTGCAAAGCAGATCTCAGGCCCGGTGGCCACCCCTGAGGAATACGCTATATTGTACCGGATTAAAGGAACAATAAGAATCCATGCTGAAAAAACTCGAACAACTGGAACGGCTCTCCCGGCTTCTCGACCCGGGATCCGAAACGCGCAGGGACCTGTTCAGCCAGGCCGGCGAATACGCCGAGACCACGCTGGAAAACCTGCCGGAGACGCTTACTTACCTGCCAGACGACGGCCGGGATGGATTCCACAGCTCACCGATCGGGGAAGAGCCTGCCGACATGCAGGAGCTGCTCGAATTTTTCAGGCATGAGGTCGACACCACCGGGATACTTCCGGCATCCGGAGGCCAAATGGGTTATATCCCGGGAGGCGGCCTGTTCCCATCCGCGATAGGAGATTTCCTCGCCGGTATCAGTAACCGCTATTCAGGTGTTGCCTTCGCCGGGCCCGGCGCCGCGCGGATGGAACTCGGCCTGGTGGACTGGATGCGGCAACTGGTCGGCTATCCCGAAACCGCGGCGGGTGACCTGACTTCCGGCGGCAGCACCGCGACACTGTCCGCGATGGTCACCGCCCGTGACGCCTGCGGCATCGACTTCCAGGCCATACCGACGGCGTGCATCTACCTGACCGAACAAGTCCACCATTGCATCGATAAAGCACTGCACGTAGCCGGCCTGAAGGACGTGCAAAAACGCGTCGTGCCCATGGACGAGCGCTTCCGGATGGACGTGACTGTGCTGGAAGACATGATCGGGAGCGATCTCGAACAGGGCCTGGCGCCCTGGATGGTGGCCGCATCGGCCGGCACCACGGATACCGGCGCCGTCGATCCGATCCGCGCCATTGCGTCCGTGGCCCGGCGGCATGACCTGTGGTTCCACCTCGACGCCGCCTATGGCGGATTTTTCCTGCTATGCGAGGAAGCACGGGAGAATTTGCAGGGACTGGACGAAGCAGACTCCATCGTGATGGATCCGCACAAGGGCCTGGGCCTGCCCTATGGCACCGGCGCCGTTCTGGTTAAAAAGGGTCTGCTGCTGGCCCGCTCAAACGCGTATTACGCGGACTACATGCAGGATGCAATCCAGGCCTTTTCGGAGGAAGGCGGCTGGGACTCGCCGGCAGATTTTTCACTGGAGTTGACGCGTCCGTTTCGCGGGCCAAGGATGTGGTTTCCGCTGAAGCTGTTCGGACTGGAACCTTTCAGGGCGTCGCTGGCGGAAAAAATATGGCTGGCGCGGTATTTCCACCAGGAACTGGGCAACATGGCGGGCTTCGAAAGAGGGCC
>JARFQZ010000349.1 GCA_029287515.1 Lysobacterales bacterium | reverse complement strand
GGGTGCGCCTGGTAGGTGCGGTGCGACCACAAACGATGGTAACCGCTGCCGATTCCGATACCGTTGAGCACCATGAAGATGGCGAAGAAAAGCCATGCCCAGCCGCTGTAACCATGAGTGAAACCGTACCAGGGCACGATCGTAATAGCCGCCAGGAAGGTCAGCCCAAGAACGGCGGTTACGCTCCAGTTGACCGGGGCAATTTCTTTGTCTTGCGACTGATTGATATCAGACATTACAAATCCTGTGTTTAAGGGGACGGGTTCCTACCGGGATTTAACCTAATAGTTTAAACGATGCGAGCAAATCACGCATCAAAAACAGACAGGGTAAGATAGACCTCAGGTCCTGAGCCCAGTTCCCCGGTTGAGCAGAAAAAGGCAGGTAAAAAAGAGAATGCCGCCAGCAATCAGGATCACACCATAGGTCATCGCAAGGCTGACATCGGACACGCCCAGCATGCCGTATCGGAAGCCATTGACCATGTACAGGATGGGATTGACTACAGATACTTTCTGCCAGAATTCAGGCAGCAGGGCGATCGAGTAAAAAACACCACCCAGGTAGGTCAGCGGCGCCAGCACAAAAGTGGGGATGATGGCGATGTCGTCGAACTTCTGCGCAAAAATGGCGTTGACCATTCCCGCCAGTGCAAAAACGACTGCCGTGAGCAATAACACTGAAAGCATGATCAGGGGGTGCTGAACTTCAATCGGTGTGAACAGCAGGGAAACTACCAGCACCACGGCGCCGACCATCAGGCCGCGCGCCAGCGCCCCGGTCACGTAACCCGCCAGGATGACCCAGTTGGGCAGTGGCGAGATCAACAGTTCCTCGATGTGCTTGCCGAACTTTGCCCCGAAAAACGATGAAACCATGTTGCCGTAGGAGTTGGTGATAACAGACATGATCACCAGGCCCGGTACGATGTACTGCATGTAACTGAATCCGCCCATCTCACCAATCCGGCGGCCGATCAGCTCACCGAAAATGATGAAGTAAAGCGTCATCGTGATGGCGGGGGGCACGATGGTCTGGCCCCAGATCCTCAAAATCCGGGTAATTTCCTTGCGAACGATGGTGACGTAACCCACCCAGACCAGGTTGCTGCTCATCACGCTGCTCCTCCGTTCGCCTGGCTTTTATCCACGAGCCCCATGAACAGTTCTTCCAGGCGGTTGGCCTTGTTGCGCATACTCAGTACGTGCACGCCCTGCCGGTCCAGCTCGGCGAACAGATTATTGAGGGATTTCTGCTTGGGCAGGGACGCTTCCAGCGTTTTCTCGTCCCTGACGACGATTTCCATGCCTTCAACAAAGGGGCAGTGGCTGATCGACTCCCTCAGGTCCAGGACGAAGGTTTCAACATCCAGCGTGGCCAGTAATGATTTCATGTCCGTGTTCTTGATGATCTCGCCATGATCGATGATTGCGATATTGCGGCACAGGCTTTCGGCTTCCTCCAGGTAGTGCGTGGTCAGGATCACGGTGGTGCCCTGGTCATTGATCTCCCTGATGAAATCCCACATCGACCGGCGAATCTCGATGTCTACGCCTGCTGTAGGCTCATCGAGGATCAATAAGCGCGGTTCGTTCATCATCGCGCGGGCAATCATCAGGCGCCGCTTCATTCCGCCGGACAGGGTCCTTGAGATATTTTCCGCCTTGTCCCACAAATTCAGTTGCCTGAGGTACTTCTCGGCCCTTTCCAGGGCGACGCCTCGCGGAATGCCATAGTACCCGGCCTGGTTGACAACGATCTCGAGCGGTTTTTCAAACTGGTTGAAATTAAGTTCCTGCGGAACCAGCCCGATATGCGACATGGCCAGCGAGCGCTGTTGCTGAACGCTGGTGCCGAATACCTTTGTTTCGCCACTGCTGGCGTTTACCAGGGACGAAACGATCCCGATCAAAGTGGATTTACCTGCGCCATTTGGTCCAAGAAGTGCAAAAAAATCCCCTTCCTCCACTGTCAGTGAAATACCCTTCAGCGCTTCGACGCCGTTGCCGTAGGTCTTTCTGAGTTCGTTGACTTCCAGGGCATACATGGGGTGAGATTAACCTGCTCGGTGGGTATCCATCCAGATGTGGAGCACAAACCACTGTATTTCAATGACCAATCACCTATGGACAGTACACTAAAATCGTCCTAACCTGTTGCGCTTGCTCCATTCCACAATTGAAACATTATGCCCCTCAAAAAACCCAACGTGCTGATGCCGCTGCTGGCCGCATTGCTGATGACTTCAGCGGGCGTATTCGCCCAGCCGGAAACAGACGCGCCCGGTATCGAACTTGAGACCTGCGAACTGCTGGTGCCCGGCACTCCCCTGTCCACGGTCGGTGAGTGCGGATGGCTCGAGGCCGCTGAAAATCCTGAAGAACCCGAAGGGCGAAAAATCCAGATCAGGGTCGCGCGCATTCCGGCAAAGGGCAGGGTTGCCGAACCGGATCCGCTGGTATTTTTTGCCGGGGGGCCAGGCCAGTCGGCTACCGAAAGCTGGCCCATCGTGGCGGGCGCATTGCGGAAACTGAACGAGAATCGCGACATCCTGCTGGTTGACCAGCGCGGAACCGGGCAATCGAACCCGTTGAAATGCCCGCAGATCGAACTCGCTGAGGCGCTTGCCCTGGACTGGGACGACCTGGCCAGTTCAACGCAAGAGTGCCTGGACTCACTGGACGGCGACCCCCGCTTTTACACGACCACCATAGCCATGCATGACATCGATGCCGCGCGGGAAGCGCTCGGATATGAGCAGGTCAACCTGTTTGGCGGGTCCTACGGCACACGCGCCGCGCAGGTTTACCTGAGGCTGTTTCCCGACCGCGTGCGCTCCGTGGTGCTGGACAGCGTCGTCCCGCAGACCCTGGCGCTGGGAACGGAACATGCAAAAAAGCTGGACCAGGCCATTTACCGTGTTTTGAAAGCTTGTGACGAGGACGCCCTGTGCAGCGAGAACTTCCCGGATACCGCCAACCTGCTGGCCGGACTGGTCCGGGAGGTCGATGAAAACCCGGTCGAGATCACGGTGGAGCACCCGACGACCGGCCAGCCGTTCCCGGTCAAGTTCAATCGAGAGGTTCTGTCCACCTCCATCAGGTTTCTGACTTATTCCGCCGACACGCAGGCGATGTTGCCCTTGTTGATTCACGAGGCCGCCACGGAAAAGCGCTTCGATCGCCTGGCCAGCCAGATGCTGATTGCCGCCACCGGCCTTCAACAGAGCATTTCGCAGGGCATGGAAATGTCCGTCATGTGTTCCGAGGATTTTCCCCTTTATCCACCGGAACCCGCAGCAAACGATTACCTGCTGGGCGACATCATGGAAAAGGCCGTGCATATCCAGTGCGGCATCTGGCCAAGAGGGCCGGTTCCGGACAATTTTCACGAACCGGTTTCGGGTGACGTCCCTGTCTTGCTGCTCTCCGGTGAACTGGACCCCGTGACGCCGCCCGAATACGCGGACCAGGTGGCCGTACATTTCACCTCCAGCCGTCACCTGGTGGCGCCGGGGCAGGGGCACATTGCCTCCACCCGGGGCTGCATGGGCAGGATCGTTTCCGAGTTCGTCATGGAAGGCAGTGCCGACGACCTGGAAACCGACTGCATGTCCGATCTCCAGGCCACGCCGTTCTTCATTTCGCTGACGGGGCCGGCGCCATGATCGTTGTGAAAAATCTGCGCAAGTCTTTTGGCGAGGTCAAAGCCGTGAACGGCGTTTCCTTCGAGGCCCGGGACGGCGAGATCACCGGGCTGCTGGGGCCGAACGGCGCCGGGAAAACCACCACGCTGCGGATGCTCTACTCACTGTTGCCGCCCGACGAAGGCGAAATCCGCATCGATGGTCTGGACCCCACCCGTGACGCAATGGAAATCAAGCGGACGCTGGGTGTGGTGCCGGACAGCCGCGGATTGTATTCCCGGCTGACCGCGCGGGAGAACATCAGGTACTACGGCGAACTTCATGGCATGGACAAACAAACCATCCGGGAGCGGATTGATACGATGACCCGCACGCTGGACATGGCAGACTTCATTGACCGCAGGACCGAGGGCTTTTCGCAGGGCCAGCGCGTCAAAGTAGCCATCGCCCGGGCAATGATCCACAAGCCGCAAACGGTGCTGATGGACGAGCCCAGCAATGGGCTGGACGTCATGAGCACGCGTGCGCTGCGCGACTATATCCGCAACCTGAAAGCTGACGGCCACTCGGTGGTGCTGTCCACCCACATCATGCAGGAAGTGGCCGCCCTGTGTGACCGGATCGTTATTATTGCCAAGGGCGAGGTCGCTGCGGACGGAACGGCGGAACAACTGCTGGAACGATCCGGTTGCGATTCGCTGGAAGACGCCTTCGTAAAACTCATAGGATCTGAAGAGGGCTTGCTGGCATGAACGGACTGAGCACGGTATTCAGAAAAGAAGTTCGTGAGAACATTCGGGACCGGCGGGCATTGTTCAATTCCCTGTTGCTGGGGCCGCTGCTGTTTCCGCTCCTGTTCGTGGGAATGATGTGGTTCCTCGAAAGCGCAGAAAAAGAACGGGCCGAGGCAACACTGGAGTTGCCAGTGATCGGCGCCGGGTACGCACCCAGCCTGATCCGTTTCCTTGAACAGCAGGGAACGGAAATACTGCCGGAACCGGAAGATCCGGAGGAACTGGTGCGCAGCCAGGAAGTGCCGGTGGTACTTCGCATTCTGCCGGAATATCCCGAAAAATGGGCTGAAGGCCTGCCCGCGCCGGTGGAAGTAATTTCGGATCCATCGCGACAGGAATCCAACGCGCCCATCCGGAAAATCAAGGGGCTGCTGTATGCCTATGGCCAGCAGATCGGGTCGCTGCGGCTCAGGCTTCGCGGCGTCTCGCCGCAACTGGCTTCTCCCGTCATGGTCAAGGACGTGGACCTGTCGACGCCCAAGAGCCGGGCCATCCTGGCCGTGATTTTTCTGCCCTACGTGCTGATGATCACCGCGTTCACCGGAGCGACACACCTGGCAATGGACACCACTGCCGGGGAGAAAGAACGTAAATCGCTGGAACCCCTGTTGATCAACCCGGTGCCGCGCTGGCAGATCATGACCGGGAAAATGCTCACCACGATGGTGTTCGCGATGGCTTCGCTGGCGCTGACCCTGGTCTCGTTTCGCATCGTGCTGCCCTACATGCCGGTGGGCGCCTTCGGCATGGATCTCACGCTGGGGCTGGAGACTTTGCTGAAAATTCTGTTCGTCATTTCCCCGGTCGCGATCCTGGCGGCCGCTCTGCTGACCTTGCTGGCCTCGTTCGCCAAGAGCTACCGTGAAGCGCAGAGTTACATGGGCCTGGTGATCCTGATACCGATGATCCCCAGCCTGATCTTCATGGCCAACCCGATAAAGGCTGAGATGTGGATGATGAACATCCCGCTGTTTTCGCAGAACCTGCTGATCGGAGAATTGATCCGCGAGGAAGCAGTGCCGCTGACATGGTACGCGCTGTCCATCGCCGGCACCCTGGTCATTGGGCTGGCGCTGGCGGTAGTGGCGGCGACGCTTTACAACCGCCCCAAGCTCATATTCAGCACTTCCTGAACGCTGTCTTTTATTATTCAGGGATGTACGGGAGACGCGCCGGTCCAGGACCGGTACCGGCTTCTCGCCGCGCGTCTTTCACCATCCGGCGAATGTCCGACAGCAATTCTTCGGCATCGTAGACAATTCCGTCCTTAATGGTATATCGCACTCCGCCCACCCGGGCGGGTTGATTGGCGTCGTTCAGCCGAAAATGCCCGGTGCCGTAAAGCACCTTGAAATTTTGCAGCGGGTTTTCAGCCGTGATCACCAGGTCCGCGAGCTTGCCGGGGCGGATGGATCCGATACGGTCCTGCATGCCCAGCACAGTAGCGCCGTGAATGGTGGCGGATTGCAATACCTCGAGCGGGTGGAAACCGGCTTCCTGCAGGAGCTCCATTTCACGGATATAACCGAATCCATAAAGTTTCCAGATATAGCCCGAGTCGGAACCCAGCGTGACCCGGCCACCGTGATTTTTATAATCATCAAGGAATGTCATCCAGAGCCGGAAGTTTTCTTTCCAGGCAATTTCGTCCGCGGTCGTCCAGTCGAACCAGTAGGAGCCGTGTGCGCGCCTCGAAGGCTGGAAGAATGACCACAGGTTCGGGTGTGCGTAGTCCTGTTGCCAGTCCGCGTTCATTTCCCGCATCAGGTCACGGCTGGCTTCGTAAATGGTCATGGTCGGGTTCAGGGTGAAATCCAGGCTGATCAATTCATCCCTTACCGCGCTCCATTTCTCTGTTCCGGGACGTGCTGCCTGCGCCCACAACCGGCCCGCCTGCCCAAACCGGTGCTGTTCGTCACTGTAGTTGTAATCGAGCGGGTAATCCTGGATTACCTGGTCCTCGAACATCGCCTCCGGTAAGCCGTACCAGTGTTCCATCGTGGTCAGCCCTGCCCGGGCGGAGTCCAGCACGTTCCAGTGAGCAACGTCCAGTTGGGCGTGATGCATCGCAGAGCCCAGCCCTTGTTTGGCGGCCTCGTCCAGGGCCGCCTGCATGATTTCAGGTGGCGCACCAAAAAACTTGATGCCACTGGCGCCGCGCTTTGCGATATCGCGGACCCATTCCCGGGCCTGTTCCGGTTCCAGGAAAGGGCCGTCCGCACCCTGTCCAAACCCCACGTAAGGCACAATTCGTGGCGCCGCGATCGCGTTATTTGCACTTCGCCGCTGGTGATTTTTCACCCAGTCCAGCCCATTGAAGCTTCCCGGCTCGCGAATCGTGGTGATGCCATGCGCCAGCCACAATTTGGCCGGGTATTCAGCCGGCACACCCTGGGCATCGCCGCCGAAATGAGCGTGCATGTCGATGAAACCGGGCAAAAGGTAATGCCCTTCCAGTTCCATCACGCGATCCCCCTCCCTTATTTCCGGCCGGTCATCTTCCAGGATTGGCACCCCGGGAAAGCCCACGTTGTGGACCTCCGTGATGCGGTTGCCTTCGACTATGACGTCCATCGGGCCCACGGGCGGAGCGCCCTCGCCATTGATGACGGTCACCCCGCGCAGGATCAGCCGGTTGAAAGGGCCCTCCCCGCGTTGCCGGTCCGGTACCGGTTCAGGCGCGGCATCGGCGGCGAAATTCAGGAAAACAAGGAGGATAAAAAGGACTGATCTGATTATTTTTTGCACAAAAAGTCTCGCACTGGTATGAAACTGCTGCTACAGTATAAACAGGGAAAGGATTTCTCGGAGGATTTTGTCATGGATGACAACACCAAACGAGCGGCGTCCGCCGCTGCGCGAGTCGAGCAGGACTCGCAATCTACCAGCCAGGAATCCGGTGAAGCATTTGTTGCTTATATGGATGATTCTGCCGGCAGCAGATCACCGATAACCGGAAGGGACAGCAAGACCACGTCGGCAAAGGCGCTGGACCGCTGGTTCAAGGAACGCCAGAAAAATCACGGTGCGCCGCGATTGCTCGAAGTTCCAAACGAGGCACTGGTCACGAACGGAGGGCCATTGCAAATCACCGGCAACATCACCCTGGTGCAGGAAGACGGATCGGTTCAATACGCCAATCACCTGTCGCTTTGCCGTTGTGGCCACTCCGGAACGAAGCCCACGTGCGATGGCCAGCACATCGATAAAGAGTTTATCAATCCGGGCAAGATTTCGGAGGCATCGGAAATCGCCGCATCACAGCGACCCAGCAAAATTACCATTTCGTGCATCAAGGATGGACCCGTCACTTTTCGGGGCCGGTTGCGCATGCATAACCAGTTTGGGCAGGAATGCGTGAAGATGCGGGGCTCACTTTGCCGCTGCGGCCAATCCGCCAGCAAACCGTTTTGCGACGGTTCGCACTCGCGCACCGGGTTCAAAACGGGCTGAACGGTTGCACGGAAGAATCGCGGGCGGCACAATCCGCCCATGGATGTTTTTCGCGTATTCCAGATAGAAGCTGCACACCGCCTGCCCAATGTGCCGGAAGGCCATAAATGCGCACGCCTGCACGGCCATTCCTTCAGAATCGAAATTCACATTACCGGGCCCGTTGGCCAGGATTCCGGCTGGGTCATGGACTTCGCCGATTTACGGCGTGCCTTTCAGCCACTGTTCGACCAGCTGGACCACCATTGCCTGAACGACATCGAGGGCCTGGAAAACCCGACCAGTGAAAATCTCGCCCGCTGGATCTGGGACCGCCTTATGCCCTCCCTGCCAGAGCTGTCAAAAGTCGTGGTGCAGGAAACCTGTAACGCGGGCTGTATTTACACCGGGTAAAAAAGAAGGCCAGACGTGAGCCTGGCCTAATTCTTGAGACTTGGAGAGTCTTCACACAATCGTGTTCCCTCGAAAAACCGATATTCTGGTTCGTCGATGAAGCTAGTGTAAGTGCAGCATACCTTCGCGGTAATTGACTTGCGTCATGTTTTAGTTCCCCATTTCCTTCAGAATTGTTGCCGAATTTTGAATTATTTAGCGTGCCCGGTTGTCCAAAAGCGAGGCTTATGACTCCGGTCAATTTTGTGCCCTACCGCATCGTTTACGCTTTACTCATATAACAGATCAAAACCCGGAACAGTCAATGGAACAGCGAGTAAAATTCAACACAGAACTGATCAAGAGGTACGATGTAGCAGGACCGCGTTACACGTCTTACCCGACTGCTGTCCAGTTCATGGAAGGATTCGATGCCGAGGCTTACAAGCGCTTCACCGCGGCCAGCAACAGCGAACTGATCCCGAAACCGCTGTCTCTTTACGTGCA
>JARFQZ010000213.1 GCA_029287515.1 Lysobacterales bacterium | reverse complement strand
GGGTAGAGAGTACCGTGCTGTTCATCATCCCTTTTCCGGCAAAGGCTTCCCATTCGTCCCTGTTGGGCGCGATTATAGCATCCATTTCGAGCTTTGTTGCAGATTTATCATATGCTTACACAACAAGCATGAAGCGTTTTTGCAGATATCGATAAAACGGTTATATTTTGTCAATGCACCCCGAAACTTCCACGGGGGCCGTAGCGGGCCCATTTCACCCGGCGCTGATCCTGCCTGGCGGCGGCGCCCGTGGAGCCTATCAGGCCGGTGTGCTCAAGGCGATCGCTGAAATCCTGCGCCGCCAACGAAACCCCTTCCCGGTGATCTGCGGGACTTCGGCAGGGGCCATCAATGCAGCACTTCTGGCCAGCCATGCACACGAGTTCCAGACGGGCGTAAAACGACTCGAGCAGCTGTGGTCGAGCATGCGATGCGAGCGGGTGTATCGCACGGACTACTGGACGGTGATGAAGTCCGGCCTGCGGTGGGCCTTGTCGCTGTCTTCCGGTGGCCGATTGGTGTCCAACCCCAGATCGCTGCTGGACAATGCGCCGTTAAGATCGTTCATCGAAGGCAGACTGGATCTCACCGGAATCGAAACGGCTATTGGGCAGGGTGCACTGCACGGAATTGCGGTGACGGCGTCAGGGTACACCTGCGCGGCTGCGGTCAGCTTTTACCAGGGAGCGGCGGACCTCGAGCCCTGGACCCGATCGCGACGCTCCGGGCTGGCTGCCAACATCGAAGTCAGTCATCTGCTGGCTTCATCCGCACTGCCCTTGTTGTTTCCGGCCGAACGGATCGGCAATGAATATTTCGGGGACGGGGGCATGCGGATGCTCGCACCGCTCAGTCCCGCGATTCACCTGGGCGCCGATCGCCTGCTGGTCATTTCCACCCGGGACGGTCGGCCCGATCCACCGCCATCGGAACCGATGCCGTATCCGTCCCTGGGCGAAATCGGCGGTTACCTGCTGGACACCATATTCATGGATACGCTGAACGCGGATCTGAATCGCCTGAACCGCGTCAACCGGACTCTCGAGTTGATGGATGAGCGGCAAAGAGAGCACAGCGGCCTGAAGCCTATCGATTCACTGGTCATCCGCCCGAGGCGTGACCTGCGCGAAGTGACCCGTGAACACATGGAAGATATCCCACGTTCGGTTCGGATGCTGTTACGGGCCCTTGGGGGTTGGGGGCGCGACTGGCGAATGGCCAGTTATTTGCTGTTCGAGTCGCCGTATTGCGAGGAGCTGATCCGGCTGGGTTACGAGGATGGGCTCGCCATGCGGTCGGAACTCCTGGCTTTCCTCTCTCCTGATCAGGCTTGAGCGGCGTGGCCCGGGTCCGCAGCTGGCCGGAAGGCAGGTTCGTCGTAACCCTCGATCTCGGCGCGGGTGAATTCGTCGACCTCGATCACGGCTCTGGCTGCTTCCTGCGCCAGTCGCACGGTGGTCGCCTGCTCCTCGGTGATGACACCGCTTTCTACTGCTTTCTGCACCAGGGCTTCATAATTTTCAAAGGTTACGGGCTCGTTGAGGGCATTGCTGATCGCGCTCTCCGCCCGGGTAGCGGTGAGCACCAGGTGGAAGGCGGTCTGGACCTGGCCGCTCGCATCTTCCTGGTCGGAGAGGTATACGCCCTCAATCAGCCGGTCGCGGCTTTCATTTTCGGTGAGCAGGAGATGAGCCACGTCCTTGCCTGTGCGATCCGACGGCGGTGCATAGGGCAAGCCCCAGGGAAAGACGATCCACTTGACCAGCCGTCCGATTCCCGGGATCGGAAAGTTGCTGAGCACGCCCCTCAGGCTCTCCTGGATATGGTAAAGGCTGTCGTCCATGGCCCAGGTAAGGAAGGGGAGGTCCTCCTCGGGCCTGCCGTCGTCCTCGAACCGTTTGAGAACGGCGCTGCCCATGTACAGGTGGATCAGCGCGTCGGCCAGGCGCCCCGACAGCTTTTCCTTGAATTTGAATCTGCCGCCCAGCAGAACCAGGACCAGGTCCGAGGTGAAGCTGAACGCGGCGCTCAGACGGGTCAGCTGCCGGAAGTAGCGGGCGGTCGGACCCTTGACCGGTGCGCGGGTCGCCAGCCCGAGGGTCACGCCGAGCATCCACGAGCGAACCCCGTTGCTGATGATATGGCCCACGTGTGAAAACAGGGCCTTGTCGAACGCCTTGCGTGCTTCCGGCCTGGGATCACGGGCAGCGTCCATTTCCTTAAGCAGCCAGGGATGGGCGCGGATTGCACCCTGGCCGAAAATAATCAATGAACGGGTCAGAATGTTGGCTCCCTCAACCGTGATCGATATGGGCAGCGCCTGGTATCCATGCGCAAGGTAATTTCGTGGGCCGGTGACGATGCCTTTGCCGCCGTGGATATCCATTGCATCATTGATGCACTGACGATTGCCCTCGGTCAGCTGGTACTTGAGAATTGCGGAGAGCACGGCCGGGCGTTCGCCCTGGTCCAGGGCTACCAGCGTCAGCTGGCGCGCTGCATCCATTCGGTAGGTGCGCCCGCCGATTCGCGACAACGGTTCTTCGATGCCTTCGAACTTTCCGACCGGCAGGTTGAACTGTTTGCGAATCCGCGCATAGGCGCCAGACATCATGGCCGCCATCTTGCCGCCGGCCACGCCGGTCGCGGGCAGGGAAATCGCACGTCCCGCGGCCAGGGTCTGCATCAGCATGCGCCAGCCGTTACCGATCTGCTCCTGCCCGCCGATGATCCAATCCATCGGAATGAACACATCCTTGCCCCGGGTGGGGCCAGTCATGAACACCGCGCCCACCGGCATGTGGCGCGTTCCGATTTCAACGCCCGGCGTGTCCGTCGGCACCAGCGCGCAGGTGATTCCGAGCTCGACCTCTTCACCGAGCAGGCCATCGGGATCACGCACCCTGAAGGCCAGGCCAAGCAATGTCGCCACCGGTGCGAGCGTGATGTAACGCTTGTTCCAGTTCAGCCGCAGCCCCAGCACCTTTTTACCTTCGAATTCACCCTTGCAGACGACGCCTGTGTCCGTCATGCTCGCCGCGTCCGATCCGGCAGTGGGCGAGGTCAGCGCGAAACACGGGACTTCTTCACCCCTGGCAAGCCGCGGCAAATAGTATTCTTTCTGCTCGTCAGTCCCGTAATGAAGCAGCAATTCGCCCGGCCCGAGCGAGTTGGGCACCATCACGGTAATGGCCGTGGTCAGATTTCGGCTGGCCAGTTTCATGACCACCGCGGAGTGTGCCTGGGCGGAGAATTCGAGACCTCCATATTGTTTTGGAATGATCATTCCGAACAGCTTGTGCTCACGGATGAATTCCCAGATCTCATCGGGAAGGCGGCGATGGGTATCACAAATCTCCCAGTCGTCGGCCATGCGGCACAATTCCTCTACCGGGCCGTCGACGAACGCCTGTTCCGCTTCGCTGAGAGATGGCGCCGGCACTTTCAGCAGATTTCGCCAGTGTGGGCGGCCTGAAAAAATCTCCGCATCCCACCAGACCGTGCCGGCTTCGATCGCGGCCTGCTCGGTATCGGACACGCGGGGCAGTGCCTTGCGGTACAGGCCATAAAGCCGGTCACTGATCAGCAGACGCCTCAGGGGAGTGATCGTAAAACCAATCAGCGTCACGGCAACGATTCCATTGGCGAACCGGAACCAGCTGGGAACGTAAAACAGATGCCGGAGTTCCGTCCAGGCAATGGTCAGGCCGACCATGATGGCCATGGACATCAGGAGCGGAACCCGGTTATAGGCCAGCAACAGGACCGTCAGGACGAGAATGAAAAAGTAGAGGACTTCCATAGGACGCCTGCATCATAAGTTTGTCTGGAAGCGAGGGTCAAGAAACCCTCTGCGCCGATTGCGCGGCCATGAAGTTGTCCGTAGAATTGTAATGATAACAAAAAGAAACCCAAACCGAATAATTCACACACAAATATACATATTAAACAGTTACTTGCAAGGAGTTATTAAGTGCCAATCGAGAGAACGCTTTCCATTATCAAGCCGGATGCAGTCGCAAAGGACGTGATCGGCCAGATTTACACCCGATTCGAAAACGCCGGACTGAAGATCGTCGCAGCGCAAATGAAACATCTGAGCCGTGCCGAGGCGGAAGAGTTTTACGCTGTGCACCGGGAACGGCCTTTTTACAACGACCTGGTCGAGTTCATGACATCCGGGCCGGTAATGATCCAGGTGCTCGAAGGCGAGGACGCCATTGCGCTGAACCGCGAACTGATGGGCGCGACCAATCCCCAGGAAGCGGCTCC
>JARFQZ010000189.1 GCA_029287515.1 Lysobacterales bacterium | reverse complement strand
CTGTACACGTCTCGCCGGTGACCAATTTTCACGACGACAACGATCAGCTCATTATTTCGAATTTCATACAGAATCCGGTAAACGCCTTGTCGAATTCGATATTTTTCCTGACCGGAAAGTTTTTCCACGCCGAGAGGTCGCGGCTCTTCTCTCAATCCCTCGATCCGCTTCAGAATTCTCGCAACGTCTTTTTTTGGAACTTGCCGTAGATCTTTTGCAACGGACTGCTTGAATATGATCTCAAAGCTTCCCATGAGCCTTCAGATCATTCAGCAACTCTTCATAAGTGATCGTTGGTTCGCTGATTCTCGTTGAATAGGCCTCCAGGTCTTCCTGGTCTTCCTGCAAAACGTTTCGAACGGCCTCGTTCACCAGGTCTGAGACTGACCGGTGTGTAAGGGCTGCTTTTAATCGCAAAGCCTGGTGGACTTCAGGTTCAAAATAAACCGTTGATCGTTTCGATGAGCTGCTCATGGATGTATCCTCCAGGAACAAGTATAACGTTTTAGCGTTATAACATCATAACGTTGTTTGACTCTGCTACTCGTCGGGAGTTTCGTCTTCGCCAGCATCATCCTTTAATTGCGCCAGCGCCGGGTCTTCCGTAACCTTGCGTGCCAGCAGTTCCTCGGCGCCGTGGCCGTACTTCTCGACAAATTCCATGATGGAGGTAAATGGCACGTCCAGGTAGGTCACCTGGTCCGGGGGCAGAATTTGCGTGATGCCGGATAATGCATTTGGAACGCTGGGAATAAACACCATGGAGCGCCCGTCGGTCAGTTTCTGTATTTCGAAGCCCAACCTTTCGGCGGTACCCAATGACAGCGAAACGGGTTTGAAATGGTTGGTTTCACTGCTGTCGAAACCACCCTTGATGCCCTTGATCAGGGTGTAGCCGGGTATCTTCATCAGCACCTTGGACTCCAGTCCCTTGACCATGGCAGTGGCAAGCGCGTTGCGTGCGATCAGGCCAGCGAAGAAACTCAGGAAAATCACGGCGAGAATGGCGAGCAGGTTAGCGAGCGCGACACCGCCGACGGTATCGACCGGAATCCAGGCCGCCATCGGCTCGGCGATGATCATCATGAAACCGAAAATTTTGTAGAGTACGAAACCCAGGAATCCGACGGGTACCAGGAACTATAAACCGCCGATCACGGTTGTCGTGATGAATCGAACGCCCTTGCTGTCTTTCATTGACCTGCCTCTGCTTGAGTTTGCTGAATATTACCAGCAAAATCGCCGGAAAAATGTGCCAACTTACCGGTTAAAACACTTAAACTCATCGATATGAAACGCTCAAGTTCCATTTTGAAACCGATCAGGGTGTGTCTGCTCCTGTTGCTGGTCGCCAGCAATTTCCAGTTGCAAGCCCAGGACCTCGAACCGCGCCGCTGGTCGCACTTGCCGATGGACCTCAACGTGGTCGGCCTGGGCGGTGGCTGGACCAACGGGGATATGTTCCTCGACCCGGTGTTGCTGGCCGAGGACGTTACCTACGATCTGTATATCGGTGCGGCAGGATACGTGCGCACTTTCGAACTGCTCGGGAAATCCTCGCGTTTTGATTTCACCGTTCCCTACGGCGCCGGCCGTTGGGAAGGCTATCTCGATGGAGAGTACGCTTCGGTCAGGCGGCGTGGCTTCATGGATCCCGTTATGCGTTTCTCCATCAATCTTTATGGCGCACCTCCTTTGCCGACAAAGGAGTACATACAGTACCAGCGGGAAAATCCGGTGACGACGACGGTAGGCGCGGCGTTGGGAGTCCGCTTGCCGCTGGGTGACTACAATGAAGAATGGCTGATCAACCTGGGCAACAACAGGTTCTATGTCCGGCCGCAGTTGGGTGTACTGCACCAGCGCAACAAGTGGCAGTTCGAATTGACCGGATCGGTGTTCCTGTTCCAGAAAAACGATGAATTCTGGCAGGGCAGCGAGCGCAAACAGGATCCCCTTTGGTTTACCCAGGGACACGTAATTTATTCCTTCAAGCCAAGGTATTGGGCCAGCCTCAGTTTTGGCTACGCTTTAGGCGGAACTAACGAAATCAATGGAATCGACAAGGACGATGCTTACCGCAAGAGATACATGGCATTGAGTTTCGGCTTTCCAATCGCTGCCCGCCAGAGTATGAAATTTACCTACTTCGCCGCCGACTCGAACACTTCCAAGGGCGTAAACACGGATGCCTGGCTGGTGGGCTGGTCGATCAACTGGGGTGGCTAATGAGAGAATGCACCGATGTCTGACAAGCCAACATTGACCCCCGCCGAACTGCTGGAACTGCGTAACCGCCTCGACGATATCGACACCGGCATCGTGGACCTGATTGCCGAGCGCCAGGCGGTGGTTACCGCAATTGGAGAGCACAAGCTGAAAACCGGCGCGCCGTTACGTCACTATGCCCGCGAGCGCGAGGTTATCGACCGGGGTATGTCCCGCGCCGAATCACACGGCCTGCCCGGCGCGGTCGCCAGGGACGTGCTGGAAACCCTGATCCACCACTCCCTCAGCAACCAGGAAACCTACAAGCTGGTGCAGTCCGATCATGGCGCCGGTAAGTCTGCGTTGGTCATCGGTGGCCTGGGCCGCATGGGTGTATGGATGTCCCGTTACCTGGACATGGTGGGTTATCACGTGGACGTGGCCGACACGGTGGAAAAAGAGACGCCGTTTCACCGGGTGGATGACTGGGAGAGCCGGGCGGATGATTACGACATGATCGTGGTGGCGGTTCCGCTGCGGCCTTCCAACAATATTCTTCTGCGGCTGGCGGAACTCAAGCCGCGCGGCCTGATTTTTGATATCGGTTCACTCAAGAGCCCGATGCGTACCGGATTGCAGGCGCTGGCCGATGCCGGTTGCCGCGCCTGTTCGGTGCACCCGATGTTCGGGCCTGATGAGCTGGGATTGTCCGGGCGCCACATACTGTTTGTTGATACGGGTAATCCCGAGGCCCTGTCAGAGGCCAGGGCTCTATTCGCCCACACCGCTGCCGACTGTGTCGACCTGAGCCTGGAAGAGCACGATGAGGTCATGGCCTGGGTGCTGGGCCTGTCGCACCTGGTCAATATCGCGTTCGCCAGTGCGCTGGCCGAAAGCGGCGAGGCCGTGCCTTTGCTGCGGCAGATATCCAGTTCGACGTTTAACGCCCAGTTACAGGTCGCCGCGCAGGTCGTGTCGGAAAACCCCCACCTGTACTACGAAATCCAGCAGGGCAACAGCATGACCGGTGATGTGGTCGACCATTTCAGGCGGGTTTTCGAAGCGCTG